>JAEUKU010000308.1 GCA_016794075.1 Rhodospirillaceae bacterium | reverse complement strand
TGATGGCGAGCCGCGAGCTGGCGCGGATCGCCCTCTCACCCGAGGACTATCTCCACGTCTATGGCGAGATCCTGCGCCAGGCGTCGCGGCCGGTGATCCTGCATTGGCTGGGTGACATGTTCGACCCGGCGCTGGCCGGCGATTGGGGCGCGCGGGACGATGCGGTTGCCGCCGAGACGGTGCTGCAACTCATCAAAGCCCATGCGCCGAAGATCGAGGGCATCAAGATCTCGCTGCTCGACGCCGGCAAGGAGATCGCCTTCCGCCGCCGCCTGCCGAAAGGCGTACTGATGTTCACCGGCGACGATTTCAACTACCCCGAATTGATCGCCGGCGACGCGCAGGGCTATTCCCATGCCCTATTGGGCATCTTCGACGCCATCGCGCCGGCCGCGGCGGCGGCCCTGGCCGCGCTGGGCGCCGGCGACATGGCCGCGTACCGCGCCGCGTTCGAGCCCACCGTGCCGCTGTCTCGCCGCATCTTCGAGGCGCCGACGCAATACTACAAGGCCGGCATCGTCTTCCTCGCCTGGCTCAACGGCTTCCAGAGCCACTTCACCATGCTGGGCGGCATGCAATCGGCGCGCGGCATTCTGCATTACGCCGACATCTTCCGGCTGGCCGACCAGGCTGGCTTGTTGCGGGACGCGGATTGCGCGGCGCAGCGGATGACCGCATTGCTGCGAACTCACGGGGTTGATTGACGGCCCCATTGCCGAACGCCAGCTTTATTCAGCAGTCATGATTTTATGACGATTCCGCCATTTTTTGGCAGAACAGCCAGGCGATTTACCCAATTTATCCTACAAATCGGCAGAACCTTACGATCTTTTAACCCTTCAGGGAAAAACTCTTCCCCCAGATCAGGATCACCTATCTGCGCTAGGGGAGCCACTATGAGTGTCCGATTTTCCATCGGCCGCGCCGTCGGCCTGTTCGGCTTTTTCGTGACGTTGGGCTGCGTTGCCATCCTTCTCGCCAACATGACCGCAATCAGCCAGCTGAAGGTCGGCGGCCCGATCTATCGCGACATCGTTCTCGGCAAGGACATGATCGCGGACATCCTGCCGCCGCCGGAATACGTCATCGAAGCCTACCTCGAATCGACCCTGACGCTGAATGATCCGTCGAGCGTCGCGTCGCGCCGAGAACGGCTGGCGCAGTTGCGCAAGGACTACGACCTGCGCCACGAATACTGGATCGTCACCGACTTCGCACCGTCGATCAAGCGGCAGCTGATCGAGGATTCGCATGTCGAGGTCATGCGCTTTTGGAAGGCGGTCGAGGAAAGCTTCCTGCCCGCCATCGAGCGCGGCGACATGTCGGCAGCGCACGCCGCCTATGCGGAGCTCGCCGCCGCCTATACCGCGCATCGCGCGGTTGTCGATAAGATCGTCGCCGAGACCACCGAGTTCAACGCGGCGACGGAAGTCACCGCCGCGGAGACCGAGACCTTCTTCACCATCGTCGTCTGGGGCGTCGGCCTCGGCGTCCTCGCGCTCATCGTCGGCGGCGTCGCCGCCATCCTGCTGGGCGTCACGCGGCCCGTCACCCGCATGACCGAAGTGATGAAGGAGCTGGCGGCCGGACATCTCGACATCGAAATTCCCTCGGCCGGCCGCAAGGACGAGATCGGCTCGATGGCCCAGGCGGTGGACGTGTTCCGCCGCAACGCGATCGAGGCCGAGCGCCTGCGCCAGCAGCAGGAGGAGGATCGCCGTGTCTCCGAAGAGGAGAAGCGGGCCGCCCTCGAATCCATGGCCCAGACGGTTGAGCAGGAGACGCGCAAGGCGGTCGACGCCGTCTCGCAGCTGACGCAGCAGATGGCGGCGAACGCCGACCACATGGCGAGCTCCGCCGCCGCGGTCAGCGACAACAGCCAGACCGTGGCCAAGGCCTCGGAGAACGCCCTCAACAACGCCCAGACGGTGGCTTCGGCCTCGGAGGAACTGAGCGCGTCGATCCGCGAGATCTCCAGCCAGGTCAGTTCCGCCCGCACCATCACCATGGACGCGGTCAGGGCGTCGACGGAGGCGGAAAGCACCATCGCCAAGCTGTCCGAATCCGTGCGCAGCATCAGCGCGGTGACCCAGCTCATCACCGACATCGCCAGCCAGACCAACCTGCTGGCGCTCAACGCCACCATCGAGGCGGCGCGCGCGGGCGAGGCGGGGCGCGGCTTCGCCGTGGTCGCCAACGAGGTCAAGTCGCTGGCCAACCAGACGGCCAGCGCCACCGGCGACATCAGCAACCAGATCAGCGAGATCCAGTCGGCCACCGACCTCGCGGTCAACGCCGTGCGCACGATCACCGAATCGATCCGCAACGTCGAGGGCGTCTCTTCCGCCATCGCCGCGGCGATCGAAGAGCAGAGCGCCACCACCAGCGAGATCGCGCGCAACGTGGTGCAGACCTCGGAGGCGTCGCAGGAGGTCGCCAACCGCATCGCCAGTGTCTCCGGCGAGGCGACCGCCACCGGCCAGCGCGCCGACCAGGTGCGCCAGCTCTCCGGCGACGTGGCGAGCGGCATCAACGACCTGCGTGAGACCCTGGTCCGCGTGGTGCGCACCTCCACCCACGAAGTCGACCGGCGGCAATGGCACCGCTATCAGATCAGCCGGCCGGCGCGGCTCTGTTTCGCCGGCAAAGCCCGACCGGTCGAAATACTAAACTGCTCCGGCGGCGGCGCCTTGATCCGCGGTGTCTTCGAAGGCCTCGACCTCGGCACCCGTCTGGAACTGGAGATCGACGGCATCGGCACGCGAATGCCGGGCAAGGTCCGCCATCTCGCGGCCGACCGCACCCACATCATGTTCGATCTGCCGGAAGAGGCCTCGCGCGGCCTCGATCAGCAATTGCGCGCCATCGCGGTCGGCGGCCTGCCGCTGGCAAAGAGCGCGTAGACGCACTCGGGCCGGACGCCGGAGCGCGGCATCCGGCCCGACACCACCATCCAGGGATGCAGCTCAGCGCTGCGGCCTGGCGCGACCGGGCAGCGCCACCACGTTCTCCACCCCGACAGGCCCGCTGGAATTGGCCGGCTGCAGCAGGGTCGGCAACCGATGGCGCTCCACCTTAGCGTCACTTTCCCGGGCATGCAGCACCGTGCGCACCGCGATGTCGGCGATGGCGGCGATCGGCTGCGCCACGGTGGTCAGGCGCGGGGTCACCAGCTTGGCCAGCGTGATGGCGTCGAATCCAACGATGGAAACATCGCCCGGCACCTTGAGATCCAGATCGGCAGCGGCGCGCAAGGCGCCAATCGCCTGCTGGTCCGAGCTGGCGAAAATGGCGGTCGGCCGGTCCGGCCGCGTCAGCAGTTTCAGCGCCGCCTCATAGCCGCAATCGTAGTCGAACCGCGCGATCACGGTGTCGGCGGCCAGGTCGAAGCCATGCGCGGCGTAGATCGGCGCCGCCACGTGACGATAGCCCTCGTAGCGTTCCCGCGCGACCGAAAGGTGCTTCGGCCCGGCGATGCAGCCGATGCGCCGATGGCCGAGCGAGACCAGGTGCTGCACCGCCGATATGGCGCCGCCGCGATGGTCGCATTGCACCACCGAGAAGCCGCGCAAGGGCCGGTCGACCAGGACGATCGGCACCTTCACGTCGCGCGGCAGGCTCTTCGTTTCCTCGCAGGGCACGATCAGCAACCCGTCGACCTGTCGGCTCGACAGCGCCTTGATGTAGTTCGCCTCCGCCTCCGGATCGTCGTTGGAATTTGCCAGCATCACCGTGTAGTTGATGCCGGCCGCCACCTGCTCCACCTGTTTGGCGAGCTCGCCGAAGAACGGGTTGGTGACGTCGGGCAGGATCAGGCCGATGGAATGGGTACGGCTGCTGCGCAACGCGCGGGCCAGCGCGTTGGGCTGGTAGTTGAGCCGCGCCGCGGCGGCCAGCACCCGCTCGCGCAATTGCGGCGTCACCGCCGGGTTGTCGTTCATCACCCGCGACGCGGTGCCGAGCGACACCCCCGCCAGCCGCGCCACGTCGCCGATCGATGCCATTGCTCTCCTCGCTTTCCGGCCGAAGCCTAGCCAGCCGCTCCCCGCACGTCACGCGCCGCGCCTGGCGCGCCCTGGAAACCCGCCGCCCAGGCCAGTGTCGCCTAGATCAAGGTCGCCTCGAGGGCCGCCGCGATCGCACCGATCACGGCAACGACCGCCATCGCCGCCAGCAGCCGGCGGCGGTACTCGGCGCTCCCCATGGTCATGGCCATGCCGCCCTTCACCACCGTGTTGCTGATCGCGGCGATGACGATGGCGGCGGCGGCGATCGAAGCCGCCCCGCCGTCGCGGGCATACTGGCTCATCGACAGCGTGATGGCGTCGACATCGGTCGAGCCCGCCACCGCAGAAACCAGGAGCAGCCCGGCCCCACCGGCCCACACGTCGCTGACGATCTTCACCACCAGCAGGATCGCGGCATAGAGCAGGCCGAATTTCACCGCCTGGGTCAGGCTGAACGGGGTGGTGATGACGAGCTCGGCGGCCGGCTCCGATTTTTTTTTGGCCTTGGTCCGGTCGCGCCAGTGCAGCGCAGCGGCAATGGCGATGGTGGCCAGCGCCATGGCGATCATCGACGGCGCCAGCCGCGGCAGCAGCGGCGGCACCACGGCGAAGGAGACCACCAGGATGCGGAGGAACATCACCGCCCAGGACAGCAAGGTGCCGGAAACCAGGCTCTTCGCCGCCGCCGGCGTGTCAAGCTCGCGGCTCTGGCGCGAGAAGGCGAGCGTCGTGGCGGTGGAGGACACCAGCCCGCCGGTGATGCCGGTCACGGCGGCGCCGCGTCCCGGCCCCAGCCAGCGCGTCGCCACGTAGCCGACCATGGAGAGCGCGGAAATCAGGACGACGAACAGCCATAGCTGGCGCGGGTTCAATGCCTGCCAGGGGTCGAGGGCGCGGTCCGGCAGCAGCGGCAGCACGATGAAGCTGGCGATCAGCAGCCGCAGGCCGGCGAAGATGTCACCCCAGCCGAGCTTGTCGATCAGGCCGTGCAGCGGCTGCTTGTAGGCGAGCACCGCCGCCGCGACGATGCCGAGGCCGACCGCCAATTCCGGCTGGCCGAGCGTGGCGAAGCCGCCGAGCAGCGTCACCGCGATGGCCGCCAGTTCCGTCGTCAGGCTGAACTGCTGCTCCTCCTCGCGCTTGCCGACATCCATGAGGAAGCCGGCGATGACGGTGATGCAGGCGACCCCGAGCACAACCAGCAGCGGCACATAGGATTGATAGGAGGCGGCGAGCCAGCCGCCGATCGCGCCCAGCATGGCGAGCAGGATGAAGGTCCGCAGGCCGCCGATCATCTGCTCGGTGTCGCGCCGCTTCTCGCGCTCGATGCCGACCAGCGCGCCGATCAGGAGGGCGATGGCGAAGTTACGGATGGTGATGAGGTCCAGGTTGAGGTCACCCATATCCAGACTTTCGCCCATGGCACGCGGATACGCTTGCACCGGATGAGTTGTGCGCACGCACCCGCCCGAGGTGCGGTGCACTATTAGGCCCGCCAGTAGACCCCCATTCCGTCAATCTCTTCAATCCCGGGCCGGAAACCGCGCCTGGCGCAGAAGTCATGGACCGCCGTCCTGCAAGCTTCCACGCCGTGGTAGTCATCGACAATCACGAAGCCGCCGGGGGAGACGCGGTCATAGAGCGATTCCAAGGTGATGATTGTCGATTCGTACATGTCGCCATCAAGGCGCAGGAGGGCGAGCTGAGAGACCGGCGCCGTCGGCAACGTGTCGCGGAACCAGCCCTTGATGAACATGACTTGGTCGTCCAGTAGGCCGTATCTGGCGAAGTTCTCCCTGACATCCTCAAGCGAGGCGCGCAGCCGATCGAAGGTATGAAGCGTGCTGTCGGAATCGGCCGGGAAGCTGTTGGGATCGGGCGGCGGCAATCCCTCGAATGAATCAGCGAGCCAGACCCGACGATCGGTGATTCCATGTAACTTGAGCACCGCCCGCATGAAGATACAGGCACCGCCGCGCCAGACCCCCGTTTCCATGACATCGCCGGGGACGCCCTCTCGCAGCACGCATTCCATCGCCTTTCGAAGATGGGCCATGCGCTGCCGCCCGATCATGCTGATGCCCCAAAGCGGCCAATCCAGCCCCCGATCGCGGCGCTGCTTGTCGTACGGCCGAAGGACGCTGTCTTCGATCAGGGAGCCGATCAGGCATTCCGAGAGCAGTGAGAGGTAAAGGTCACGCGCAGTTTCCAGATCAGACAAGCAATCCTCCAAATCCCCAATTCATGCACTTTCCTCACCCATTTTCACCGCCTCGGGGGCGCTTGTGCGAGGCCGGCGCGGGTCGAATTCCACCGTTGCCGCCGCCAGCACCAGGAAAGTGCCAGTCGCCTCCCGCCAGCCGAAGCCCTGGCCGGCCCATAATGCGGCGGAGGCGACGCCGACGCAAACCTCGGCCATGAAGATGAGCGTGGTGCGCCCCGGGGAGATGCGCCGCCCCGCCCACAGCGACAGCACCCAGAGCGGCAGCACGAAGAGTAGCCCGGCCACCGCCAGCCAGGGCAAGGCGCGGATCAGGGTCGCCGCGTCGGGCGCCGCAGCGGGTTCCAGCAACAGAGTCAGCAGCACCGCCCCGGTCAGGGCACCCAGCGCCAGTGCCGCCGATTGCGCGCCGATGCCGGCACTGTCGCGCCGGAACACGAACAGCAGCCCGACCGACCACAGCATGCCCGAGAGCAGCGCCAGCACATCGCCCAGATTCATCATGAAGTGGAAATCGGACCCGATGCCGAGAATGGCGGCCAGCCCTGCGGCCCCCAGCGCGAGCGACAGGGCGCGGCGCAGGGTGAAGCCCTGGCGCAGGACGAAGACCTCCAGCAGCGTGCCCCAGACCGGCGCGATGTAGAACAGCAGGATGGCGCGCGTGACTTCGGTCGTAGTCAGGCTGGCGGTGTAGAAAGCGTAGGCCACGCCAATCAGCCCGCCGATCCAGGCCAGGCTCCGCACCTCTTCGCCCCGCGCCCGCAGCAGGGCCGGCAGGAACGGAACCAGCGGCAGGCAGGCGACGATGACCACCGTCAGGGTGATCCACAGGCCGGTGATGCCGGACCTGGCGACGGCGTGGAGCGGCATCCAGCCGAGGCCGGAAATGACCGCGGCCAGCAGGACCCCGAGGGTCGGCAGCGCGGCGTTCAATCGATCGTTCGGCAAGCGGGAACCCCAATGCAGCGCGTGACGGCGCATAAGGTCAGGTGTAGCGCATCGGGAGATTCGCGGCCAAGCGCCGCGCATGCAGGCGGGAGCGCGCGAACCGGCGGTAAGGCCGGCCCGCGCGCGATCGGCTAGCGCCGCACCAGCTTCCAGCAGCCGGGCAGCAGCAGGGTGGCGAGCGCCACCTTGGTCGGCTCGGAATAGATGAAGGGCAACAGGCCGTGGGTGATCGCAGCCTCGATGCCGATCAGGCTCGTAAGATAGGCGAGGCCGCAGGCGAAGATGATCACGGTGCCGGCGATGAAGGAAACCGCCGCACTCGCGAGGTTCCGCCCGAAGCCGCGCTCGGAAAGATAGCCGGTGACCAGGGCGGCGAGCACGAAGCCGGCCAGATAGCCCGCGGTTGGGCCGACCAGCACGGCGACGCCGGCGCCGAACTTGGCGAAAACCGGCAGCCCCACGGCGCCTTCCGCCAGATAGGCAACCATCGTGGCGCCGCCCAGGCGCCAGCCACAGGTGGCGCCGATCATCAGCACCACAAAGGTCTGCATGGTCATCGGCACTGGAATGAACGGCACCTGGATCTGCGCCGAGACGGCGAGCAGCACGGTGCCGAGCAGCACCAGCGCCACCTGATGGATCCGGCTGGTGGCCGTACGGGCCCACAAGGTGGCTGCAAGGGTCGTATACATCGTCGGAAGCTCCCTATTTGAGACCGCGCGGATCATATCAGGACCCGGCGCGCCCCGCCTAGTAGCTCGAAAAACCCACCACCGCCAGCGAAAAGGCCGGCCGATCCTTACCGCACGTCTTCCAGGATCAGCGCCGCGCCCTTCTCGCCGACCATGATCGACGGCGCGTTGATGTTGCCCGAAGTCACCGTCGGGAAGATCGACGCGTCGACCACGCGCAACCCGACGATGCCGTGCACCTTCAGCCGGCGATCCACCGCAGCCTCTTTCGGGTCTGGACCCATCCGGGCGGTGCCGCAGGGATGGAAGACCGAATAGGTCCGTTCCCGGATGTCGGCGACGATCTCGTCGTCGGTGCTGAGTGGCTTTCCCGGCTTCAACTCCTCCTTGATCATGCCCTTCATCGTGGGCGTTTCGGCCAGGCGGCGCAGGAACCTGGCGCCGGCCAGCATTTCCTCCACGTCGTGGTTGGTCGACATGAAATTGGGCTGGATCGCCGGCGCCTCGTGCGGATCGGCCGACTTGATGTGCACATGCCCGCGGCTGGTGGGCCGGCAAGGCGAGATGCTCATGATGAAGCCGGAATAGGGATCGACGCCGGTCAGCTTGCGCACGCCCGCCGGCGCCTTCTCGTAGGTGAGCGGCGAGAAATAGAGCTGGATGTCCGGCCGTTGCGAGTCCGGCCGCGCACGGAAGTAGCCGCCGCCCTGGTTGACGCTGAGCGACAGCGGCCCGCGCCGGGTCAGCACGTATTGCATTCCGGCGAGCAGCTTGCCCCACCAGGGGTAGAAGACGTCGTTCAGGCTCGGCATCGTCGACTTGTAGGTGTGGTCGAAGCAGAGATGGTCCTGCATGTGGTTGCCGACCGCCTCGCTGGCGTGATGCACCGCGATGCCGTGGCGCTTCAGCACTTCGACCGGGCCGATTCCGGACACCTGCAGCAATTGCGGCGTGTTGATGGCACCGAGAGAGAGGATCACCTCACGCCCCGCGCGCGCTTCCAGTTGCTGCCCGCGCTGCTCATAGGCGATGCCGACGGCGCGCTTGCCCTCAAACAGGACGCGCGTCGCCAGCGCCCCGGTCTCGATCCGCAGATTGGCGCGCTTCCTCGCGGGCCACAGATAGGCCCGCGCCGAGGAGCAGCGCTGGCCGTGACGCGTGTTGATTTGATAGTAGCCCACGCCCTCGATGGTTGCGCCGTTGAGGTCGGAGGTGTGGCTCAGCCCCGCCTCCTGCGCCGCCGTTACCCAGCGATGGGTCAGCGCATGCACGTCCTTGGAAATGTCGCTGACACCCAGCGGCCCGCCGGCGCCGTGCCAGGGACCTTCGCCCAGCGCGTGGTCCTCCATACGCTTGTAGACCGGCAGAACGTCCTTCCAGCCCCAGCCGGGATTGCCGAGCGCCGCCCAATCGTCGAAATCGCCGGCCTGGCCACGCGAATAGACCATGGCGTTGATCGAACTGGACCCGCCCAGCACCTTGCCGCGGGGCACGTAGTTGGTGCGGCCCAGCAAGCCGGGAATGGGCTCCGACTGGTACATCCAGTTGTACTGGTTGTTGTAGTAGGTCTTGCCGTAGCCGATCGGCACCTGGATCCAGAAGCGTAAATCGGACGGCCCCGCTTCCAGCAGCAGGACTTTGTATTTTCCGTTCTCGGTGAGCCGATTGGCCAGCACGCAGCCCGCCGAGCCGGCACCGACGATGATGTAGTCGTATTCCGTCGCCATGATGACCGTTTTGTGACAGCCCCGAATGCCAGACTTATAGCAGTTTTCCGCCAACGGACGATCCTTGCCCCGACATCCGCTCCTCCGTCAGCGAAGTGATCAGCGAACTTGGGTCGGCGGGATGCTTCGGCTAGGATGCCGCGCTTTTGTGTGGGGGAGCATCATGAAGATCAAGACGCTGGAAACCTTCTGCAACCAGTATGTCGGCTTCGTCCGGGTGACGACCGATACCGGCGCCACCGGCTGGGGCCAGGTCTCCAACTACAATTCCGACATCACCTGCCAGATCTTCCACCGCCAGGTGGCGCGCTGGGCCTTGGGCGCCGACGCGCGCGACATCGCCGCACTGACCGACACCATCCCCGAGCGCGAGCACAAGTTCCCCGGCTCTTATCTGATGCGCGCGCTGACCGGGCTCGACACCGCGCTTTGGGACCTGCGCGGCAAGCTCGAAGGCAAGAGCGTGTGCGAGTTGCTGGGCGGCAAGCCGCGGCCCTTCCCGGTCTATGCTTCTTCGATGAAGCGCGGCGAGATCACGCCCAAGGACGAGGCGGCGCGCTTCATCAAGCTGCGCGACAAGCACGGCTACGACGCCTTCAAGTTCCGGGTGGGCAAGGAATGCGGCCACGACCAGGACGAGTGGCCGGGCCGCACCGACGAGATCGTGCCGCTGATCCGCAAGACCCTGCCCGGGGCCCGCCTTCTGGTCGACGCCAACTCCTCCTACACGCCGAAAAAAGCGATCGAGGTCGGCCGGATGCTGCAGGACAACGGCATCATCCATTTCGAGGAGCCCTGCCCCTATTGGGAATATCACTGGACCAAGGAAGTGACCGAGGCTCTCGACCTCGACGTCACCGGCGGCGAGCAGGATTGCGATTTGACACTCTGGCGCTTCATGACCGACATGAAAGCCGTCGACGTGGTGCAGCCCGACGTCTGCTACATGGGCGGCATCAACCGCACGTTGAAGGTCGTCGAAATGGCGAAGAAAGCCGGCCTGCCGGTGACGCCGCACGCCGCGAACCAGTCGATGGTGACGGTCTTTACCCTGCATCTGATGGGTGCCATCCCGAATGCCGGCCCCTATGTCGAGTTCTCGATCGAGGGCGAGGATTACTACCCCTGGGACCGCGGCCTCTACGAACCCGCCTTGGTCGCCCGCGACGGCAAGGTGCAGATCCCCGACCAGCCCGGCTGGGGCGTCGAGATCAGCAAGGCCTGGCTGGAGAAGGCGACGTACCAGAAGAGCGAGCTGTAGCAACCCATCTCGTCATGGTCGGGCTTGGCCCGACCACCCACGAGTTTCGATCGGCCGAATGACACTGTCGCCAATAAACTCGTGGATCCTCGTACCAAGCACGAGGATGACGAGTTCCATTGATCTCCGACCCGCGTTTAATTCCTGAGCAAGCACCCGCCATCGACCGGCAGCTCCACGCCGGTGATGAAGCTGGCCGCGCCGGAGAGCAGGAACAGCGTGGCATCGGCCATGTCTGCCGCCGTGCCGATGCGGCCGAGCGGCACGTAGCCCGCCACCTGCTTGCGGATCTCCTCGGTGCTCCAGCGCGCCTGCAAGGGGGTGAGCGCCGGGCCCGGGCAGATGGCGTTGGAGCGGATCCCGTCGGCGGCGAGCTGCATGGCGAGCGAGCGCGACATGGCGCAGACCGCCGCCTTCGACGCCTGGTAGGCGTCCTGCGGCGCCGGATCGCCGCGCATCCACTGGATGGTCGAAACGTGCACCATCGCCCCGCCGCCGGTCTTCTTCATCAGCGGCGTCGCGGCGCGGCTGGTCAGCACCATGGTGCGGAGGTTGATGTCCATCACCTCGTCCCAGACCTTCATATCCATCTCGAGCAGCGACTTGTCGCGGCCGAACCACAGCACCCCGGCGACATTTGCGAGGTAGTCGAACCGGCCGTGCCGGGCCGCCGTCTCGGCGAAGGCCCGGTTGACGAAGCCCTCATCGCGCAGGTCGCCCTGGGCGAAGGTCACATTGGTCTGCGTCTTCAGGGTGTCGGGGCAGCCCTTCATGTCGATCGCCGTCACCTTGGCGCCGGCCTCGGCCAGCGCCAGCGCGATCGCCTCGCCCATGCCGCCGCCGGCGCCAGTCACCACGGCAACCCGGCTATTGAAATCGTAGGTCGGTTTTGCCATCGCGGCACTCCCCTCTGCGGCCTGGACGATCCCAGCATGACATCTGGCGCGGCGGCGGCCAAGGCGGGCGCCGACACCGGCGACGGAACCTTTTCCGGCGCGTGGCATTACCCCTCCAGCAATGCAGCCACGCACCCCGTTCGCCCAGCGGGTACGGAACGGGCGTCGCGGCGCGCATTCCACCCCTATTTCCGGAGGAGACGACATGGCCAACGGCGCCAATTCCATGGAGCGGGACTTTGCCCAGATCCAGGAAGAACTCATGCGGCTGCGCGCGGATGTCGCCAGCCTGACCGATTCCCTGAAGGATGTCAGCGCGCGGCAGGCCCAGGGCATGGCGGATGCGATGCGCCACGGCCTCGACGGCGCCGCCCAGCGCGTCAAGGGCGCATCCAAGCGTCTGCGCAGCGGCGCCCAGGAGGCCGCCGACCAGTTGCAGACCAATGTCGAGGAGCACCCGATCTCCAGCGTGCTGCTGGCACTCGGCCTTGGCGTGGTCGTCGGCATGCTGGTTCGCCGCTGACGGCGATGCTCGGCCTGCTGAAGACGCTCGCGTTCTCCACCATGTTGCGGCAGGGCGCCGTCGGTGCGCGGCGCAGGTTGCGGCGCGCGCTGATCTGCGGGCTGGTCGCGGCCTGCGGTGGGTTAACGTTCCTGGTCGGCGTCGGCTTCCTCCTCGCCTTCGGGCATGAGGCGCTGGCACTGTCCACCGACAATCAGACGGCCAACCTGGTTTTCGGCGCCGGGCTCGCCATGATCGGGGCGATCGCGATCGCCGCCGTCAGGGCCACCGGCAAACCCAGCAGCGGGCAGCCGCTGGAAGCGCCGCCGGCGATGACGGCGAGCCTCCCTACCGGCGATCTGACCAGCGATATCGAGCGGCTGCTGTCGCGCAATGCGGGCACGCTCGCCGCCGGAGCCTTCGTCGCGGGGCTGCTGATGGCCACGCGCCGGCGCTGACATCTCCACGGATGATCATTGCGAACAAAGGAGCAAGCCATGGCAGAAACGCGCATGTTGCGGCAGAAGGCGGCGGTCACCGACGTCCATACCGGCATCAAGCGGCAGGACCGCAAGGCGCTGGTCGAAGGCCTGTCGCGGGCCCTCGCCGAGACCTACGTGCTCTACGCCAAAACCCAAGGCTTCCATTGGAACGTAGTCGGACCGCTGTTCTACGGCCTCCACAAGCTGACCGAGGAGCAATACGAACGCTTGGCCGAGGCGATTGACGCGCTGGCGGAACGGATTCGCGCCCTCGGCTATCCATCGCCGACGACGTTGGCCGAGTTCATCAAGCTGAGCGCGATCAAGGAAAGCGCCGGCGTTCCCAGCGCGGAGGACGCGATCGGCCAACTTGTGGCCGACCACGAAGCCATCTGTCGGACGTTCCGTGAAACCGCTTCGATCGCCGACGATTGCTACGACCAGGCCACGGCCGACATGCTGACCGGCCGCTTGAAGGACCATGAGCAGATGGCATGGATGCTGCGCTCGCTCCTGGCGTGATGTCGACGGCACCGGTCGAAGCCGGGCCGGCCGCGGCGCCTCGGTCGGCGCCGCTTTCGTCGGAGGAGAGAACCTTGTCGGACACCGGCAGCGGCGGGCCGGCCGCGATCGCAGCGGCCGCGACCATTCAACCGACGCCGGAAGGTGAGCCGGCGGCGGAGGTTCCGGCCGCAGCACAGGCGCAGGCGGCCGCGCAGCGGATGCAAACCTATCTGCTGCTTGGAATCTATCTGTTGCTGACCTGCTTCGCGCTGTATTTCGCGGCGGATTTCGTCCTGCCGATTCTGGTGGCTATCCTGCTCAAGCTGGTCCTCGCGCCACTGGTGCGGCAGGTGACCCGCCTCCGTATCCCCGAGCCGATCGGCGCCGGCATCGTGCTGTCCGCGCTTACCTGCATCATCCTCTATGGCGGCTATGCGTTGTCGGCGCCGGCGGCGGAGTGGGTCACCCGCATTCCCGAGCGGCTCTATGTTCTGCGCGCGCATCTCCGCCAGATGGAGGGACCTATCGACTTCCTGCGCGACGCCGGCAAGTCGATCGACCAGCTTTCCGAGATCGCCGCCCCGGCTGAGCCCGTCGCCGCACCGGCGCAGGCTGTGGTGGCCGAGCCGCTGTTCGGACCGGGCCTCGTCCTGTCGGAGACGGCGAGCCTGACGGTCAGTATCGGCTCCATGCTGGTATTGCTCTACTTCCTGCTCGCTTCCGGCGACATGTTCCTGCGCAAGCTGGTGACCGTGCTGCCGACCCTGCGCGACAAGAAGCAAGCGGTCGAGATCGCCCGCCAGGTGCAGAGCGACGTCTCGCACTATCTGCTGACCATCACCATCATCAACACCGTGCTGGGCGCCACGCTGGGCTTCACCATGATGCTGCTCGGCATGCCGTCGCCCTGGCTGTGGGGGGCGCTGCTCGGCATCCTCAACTTCATTCCGTTCCTCGGCCCGGCCGCGTGCTTCGTCATCGTCGCGCTGGCCGCCTTCATGAGCTTTCCGGACTGGCAGACCGCAATCCTGCCGCCGCTGGCGGTGTTGGTCTATTGCACGATCGAGGGGCAGTTCCTGACCCCTGCCATCGTGGCGCGAAACCTCGTGCTCAATCCGGTGGCGGTATTCATCGCGCTGCTGTTCTGCGGCTGGATCTGGGGGGTGATCGGCGTCGTCGTCTCGGTGCCGCTCCTGGCCGTGGTGAAGATCCTGTGCGACCGCGTCGCGCCGCTCGCCCCGATCGGCGAGTTCCTGGGGCGGTGATCCGCCCGTACCTGAGCGATGGAGGAAGATGATGGACGCCAACCGGTTCAAGGAGATCCAGAAGGACGTCGCCAGCCATTTCGAGAGCCCGGCGGCGCTGCTAGGCGACGGCGAGCTCGACGCGCCGCAGAAGGCCATGCTGCTGAAACAGTGGGAATACGACTTGCGGCAGATGATGGTGGCCTCGGAGGAGAACATGACCGACCAGACCGCCGCCCAGGGCGAATCAGGCGAGTTGCTGCGC
>JAEUKU010000204.1 GCA_016794075.1 Rhodospirillaceae bacterium | reverse complement strand
TAACCGGGGCGATCAGACCTCGCTTTCCACAACTGATGCTACTACCGGCAATGCTGTTAGGCGTCGATCTCAAATACAGCATCAGCCCTGGATTCTCGCGGATCGAATTCTACAACGCCGCGCTCGGAACAGCTCTGAGTTCCAACGAGTTCTCGGGAACTGGCGATCCACGTGTCATTCTAGACCGACTGCAGAGACTGTCGAGATCTACGGCCAAGAATGACCGGCTAGCCAAGTTGCTTGAGGCCACCAAAAAGAAGGTCTTCATTCTTGATGCGCTGGAAGCGGCAGCGGCGCACAAGAACACACCAAATTACGATGAGATCAACACTGCCCTTTCGGCCCTCAATGAACTGCCCCCAGTCGAAACGGGTTTTGTTATTGACGTCATACGGGTTCTTGCGAAACGCGACGATCCTCGTCTGCTGAGCGCTCTCCTTGCCTCACTTTTGCCTCTTCAAGATAGATCATTCGCAGAAGAGATCGTAATCGAGCTTGTGACCCAACCGATGTCAGAGGAAGAAGAGACTATTCTGACACAGTCACTTATGCGAGCCGTGGTATTCGTCTGGAAGATGCCCGAGGATCGACTGGAATCAATAAAGCAAACATATTCAAATGATTCTGGGCTGCGGCCAATTCAAAGATGGGTAATTTTGAGAATGATTGCCAGCAACCAGGGGCGCGCTAAAGCAGTCGAAACAGTTCTCAGTTTGCGGAGCCCCTTATTTGAGCAGTCGGTGCAGGCAGCTCAAATCCACGAGCGGTTCGCAATCCCGCTGGGATATAGCGATGGGTGGACATATCCAGAATGCTCCACCCTGCTAGAACGGACATCAAGCCTGCCAACGAGCTTCCTCATGGCATATCTTGAAAGCCTACTGCACCAATGCTCGGATCGATGGTTGAAAGGCCGTGGGCCGGAAGAAATGTACGAGAAGCTGCATGGACGGATGACCGAACTCGAGAATTCGACGAATGGCAACTCGATCGACATACAGAACATTCGAGCAGTCTTGAAACGATTTGCGCCTAAGACCGACCTCGACTAACGACTAACTCTCGAAATCCAGCCCCATCTCGCGGTAGCGCTCGGGGTCTTCCTGCCAGTTCTCGCGCACCTTGACGAAGAGGAAGAGGTGCACCTGGCGGCCCATCATCTCCTGCAGCTCGTGCTGCGCCGCCTCGCGCACCTGCTTGATGCGGCTGCCGCCCTTGCCGATGACGATCGCCTTGTGATTGTCGCGGGCGAGGTAGATGGTCTGCGTCACCTTGGCGCTGCCGTCCTTGAACTCCTCCCACGCATCCGTCTCGACCGTCAGCGCATAGGGCACTTCCTCATGCAGCTGGCGGAACAGATGCTCGCGCGTCACCTCGGCGGCCAGCATGCGCATGGGCAAATCGGTCAGCTGGTCCTCGGGGAAGAGATGCGGGCCTTTGGGCAGGCTGCCGGCCACCTCGGCCATCAGATCGTCGACGCCGTCGCCGCTCTCGGCCGAGATCATGAAGACGCGCTCGAAATCGAACAGGGCGCTGAGCTCGGCCGCCAGGGCGAGCAGCTTGTCGCGCTGCACCGCGTCGATCTTGTTGATGGCGCAGAGCGCCTTGCGGCCGGTCTTCTTCAGGCCCGCGATGATGGCGAAGGTGTCCTGGTCGATCTTCTTCTTGGTGGCGTCGACCAGCAGCACGATGCGATCGGCCTCTTCCGTGCCGCCCCAGGCGGCGGCGACCATGGCGCGGTCCAGCCGGCGCTTCGGCGCGAAGATGCCTGGCGTGTCGACGAAGACGATCTGCGCCGCGCCCTGCATGGCGACGCCGAGCACGCGGCGGCGCGTGGTCTGCACCTTGGGCGAGACGATGGAGACCTTGGCGCCCACCAGGCGGTTGATCAGCGTCGACTTCCCGGCATTCGGGGCGCCGATCAGCGCTACGTAGCCGCAGCGGGTTTCGATATCGGTCAAGTGCGCAGTTCCGCGATCAGGCTGGCGGCGGCGGCCTGTTCCGCCGCGCGCTTCGACTTGCCGCTGGCCTTGGCGATGCGCTTGCCGCTCACCCGCACCTCGACGGTGAAAGTCGGGTCGTGCGGCGGCCCTGAGGATTCCACCACCTGATAGATGGGCAGCGGCAGGCCGGCCGCCTGCGCCCATTCCTGCAGCGCCGTCTTGGCGTCCTGCGGCGGCAGCGCGTCGGCAGCCACCAGCGCCGACCAGTGACGCTCGACGAAATGGCGCGCCGCGTCGAGCCCGGCATCGAGATAGATGGCGCCGATGATCGCCTCGCAGGCATCGGCGAGCGTCGCCGCGTTGTCGCGACCGCCGCCATCGGCCTCGCCGCGGGAGAGGATCAGATGCTGCCCCAGGTTGATCGAGCGCGCCACATGGGCCAGCCCCTCTTGCCGCACCAGCGCGGCCAGACGCTTGGCCATGGCGCCTTCGTCTTCCTTGCCGAAGGTGCGGTAGAGCATCTCCGCCACCACCAGCCCGAGCACGCGGTCGCCGAGGAATTCCAGGCGTTGGTTGTCCTGGCCGCCCTTCTGGCGCGGGCCCTGCTTGCTGGTGCGGCGGGTAAGCGCGCTCGGATGGGTCAACGCCGTACGCAGCAGGTCCGCGTCACTGAAGCTATGCCCCAGGACCTGCATCAGCGCGTCGAGATCAGGCTCCTCGCTCTTGGCCATTCATCGATCAATCATTCGATGCCGTCGAACAGGCGCCCGAAGCGCAGCGCCGTCAGCCAGGTGATCGGATTATACCACTTGTTGCTGCCGTCATAGGACCAGAACAGGATCTTCGCCGGGCCGATCAAATTCTCCTTCGGCACGAAGCCGACCTTCTCGAAGCAATCGGAATTGCTCTCGTCGATGGTGCCGGTCTCGCATTTGGCGGCGAAGGCGCCGGGATCGTTGAGGAAGTTGAAGGTGCTGAGGGCGCGGCTGTCGTTCGACCCGTCGCGGTTGTCGCCCATCATGAAGTAATGCCCGGCCGGCACCACATAGACTGGCGTGTCGTCCATGCCACCCAGGTCGCCAGCCGATTCGATGATGTAGTGCGTCCTGCCGCCCGGCAGTGTCTCCAGGTATTGCGGCACCGGCGGCAGGTTGGGCCGGTCGGGGTCGACGTAATCCTCGACCCGCTGCCGCTCCACCATCGCGTCGTTGATATAGAGGCGGCCCTGGCGCACCTGGACCCGGTCGCCGGGCAGGCCGATCACGCGCTTGATGAAATCCGTCTCCGGCTCTCCCGGCGGCCGGAACACCACGACGTCGCCGCGCTTGGGCTCGCCCTCCCAGATGCGGCCCTCCACCGGCACCAGGCCGCCGGGGAAGGAATACTTGCTGTAGCCGAAGGCGCTCTTGGAGACGAACAGGTAGTCGCCCACCAGCAGCGTCGGCACCATCGAGGTCGAGGGAATGTTGAACGGCTCATAGGCGAAGGTGCGGATCACGATGGCGATCACACCGGCCCAGAACAGGGTCTTGACGATTTCCCAAAGCTCGCCGAAGGCGCCGGAAGGTTTGCGTGACATGTGGCTTTCTTGGTTTGCGCGCTGGACTCAGGGCCGCCCCGGCCGGGCCCGATCAAGCCAGCAGGGGCGCCCAAAGTCAAGAAAGTCCGGGCGCATTTTCATGGCTTGTTTCAGGGACTTGCCCGAAAAAACGATCATCCGCCGTTATTCGGATAGGCGGAGATGATCACGATCGCCTGGGCCTGCGGGAAGTCGTCGGTGATGGTGAGGTCGATCTGCGCGATGCGGTCCGGCGGCGTGATCGCCTGCAGCCGCAGCAGCGCGCCACCCGTGAGCCGCAAGGTGGGCTTGCCCGAGGGCAGGTTGACCACCCCCATGTCGCGCCAGAACACGCCGGCGCGCAGCCCGGTGCCGAGCGCCTTGCTGCAGGCCTCCTTGGCGGCGAAGCGCTTGGCATAGGACGCGGCACGATTGGCGCGGCGATCGGATTTCGCCCGCTCGACATCGGTGAAGACGCGGTCGAGGAACCGGTCGCCCCAGCGCGCGATCGAGTCCTCGATGCGCCTTATGTCGATGATGTCATTGCCGATGCCGAGGATCATGTCAGCGCCCGGAGCAGGCTGGCTCCGCATTCAATGCCGTCATGGCAAGGCTTGGCCTTGCCATCCACGAGTTTCATCGGGCGAGACCAAACGTTGGCAGGCAAACTCGTGGATCCCAAGGCCAAGCCTTGGGATGACGGACGGAGTAGCACGAAGATCGAGTTCATGAATCACCTACCCCCTTGCCCGATCGACCGAGCTGATCGCCGGCGTCGCGCGCAGGGCGGCGATGATGTTGGTCAAGTGCCGCACGTCCTTCACCTCGACGTCGACCAGCACCTCGAAGAAATCGATCGAGCGGTTGGTGATCTTGAGGTTTGAGATGTTGCCGGCGTTCTTGCCGATGACCGTGGTCAGGCTGCCCAGGCTGCCCGGCTGGTTGGTGATGACGACGGCGAGGCGGCCGACATGCTGCTCGACGCCGTTGGGGTCCTGGTCCCAGGCGACATCGAGCCAGCGCTCGGGCGTGTCCGCGAAGCTTTCCAGCGTCTCGCAATCGATGGTGTGGATGGTTACCCCCTTGCCCGTGGTGACGATGCCGACAATGCGGTCGCCGGGCAGCGGATGGCAGCAGCCGGCGAAATGCATCGCCATGCCGGGGATGAGCCCGCGGATCGGGATGGCATTGCCCTTGCCGCCCCCCTTGGCCGATTTGGCGCGCTGGCGGCCGATCGGCACCACCTTCTCCGGTGCCGTTGGCTGGCGGATGCCGGGGAAGACGGCGTTCAGCACCTCGCGTGCGCCGAGCATGCCTTCGCCGATCTGCGCCAGCAGGTCCTCGGTCTCCTCGGCCTTGAACTTCTTGCGCACCCCGTCCAGCGCCTTGTCGGCGTATTCGTAGCCTTCGTGCTGGAATTCCTTCTGCATCATGGCGCGGCCCAGTTCGACATATTGGGTGCGCTGCTGGGTGCGGATGTAGCGGCGGATGCAGGCGCGCGCCTTGCCGGTGACGACGAAGCGCTCCCAGGTCGGCGACGGCGTCTGCGCGCGCGAGGTGACGACCTCGACCTGGTCGCCGTTGTGCAGCTCGCTCCGCAGCGGCACGATGCGGCCGTTGATCTTGGCGCCGACGCAGGTGTTGCCGACCTCGGTATGCACCGCATAGGCGAAGTCCACCGGCGTGGCGCCGCGCGGCAGGGCGATCAAATCGCCCTTGGGCGTGAAGCAGAACACCTGGTCCTGGAACATCTCCAGCTTGGTGTTCTCGAGGAACTCCTCCGGCCCGGCGGCGTGCTCCAGGATGTCGAGCAATTCGCGCAGCCAGCGGTACTGCCGGCCTTCCAGCTGCGGGCGGCCCTGCTTGTATTGCCAATGCGCGGCGACGCCCAGTTCGGCGATCTCGTGCATATCGCGGGTGCGGATCTGGATCTCGATGCGGCTGCGAAACGGGCCGATCACGCCGGTATGGATCGAGCGATAGTTGTTCGGCTTCGGCGTCGAGATGTAGTCCTTGAAGCGGCCCGGGATCATCGAATAGCGGCCGTGGATGACGCCCAAGGCCTGGTAGCAGGCGGTGATGTCGGGCACGATGATGCGGAAGGCCATGATGTCCGAGAGCTGCTCGAACTCCATGCGCTTCTTCTGCATCTTGCGCCAGATCGAATAGGGCGTCTTCTCCCGGCCGGACACGGCGCATTCGACACCGCCATCGGCCAGCACCTTGCCGAGCTCCTGGATGATTTGGTCGGCATGCCCGGTGCCCTGCTCGCGCAGGAAGGCGCGGCGCTGCACGATCGAGGCATAGGCCTCCGGATAGACCTCGGCGAAGGAGAGGTTCTCCAGCTCGTCCTTGATCTCGTGCATGCCCATGCGCTCGGCGAGCGGCGCGTAGATCTCGAGCGTCTCCAGCGCGATGCGGCGGCGCTTCTCCGGGTCCTTGATGAAGTTCAGCGTCTGCATGTTGTGCAGGCGGTCGGCCAGCTTCACCAGCAGCACGCGGATGTCGTTCGACATCGCCAGCACCAGTTTGCGGAAATTCTCCGCGTGCTTGGTGTGGTCCGATTGCAGCTCCAGGCGCGACAGCTTCGTCACGCCGTCGACCAGCTGCCCGATCTCCTTGCCGAACAGGCCCTCGATCTCGTGCAGCGTCGCCTCGGTGTCCTCGACGGTGTCGTGCAGCAGGCCGGTGACGATCGAGGCGGCATCGAGCTTGAGGCGCGTCAGGATCTCGGCGACGCCGAGCGGATGCGAGAAATACGGGTCACCCGAGGCCCGCGATTGCGAGCCATGCGCCTTCATGGAAAAAACATAGGCGCGGTTGAGCATGTCCTCATCCGCGCCTGGATCATAGGCTTTTACGCGTTCGACCAGTTCAAACTGTCTAATCATCGGCTTGGGCTGATCGGTTGCGCCCGTTATGGGTTTAGGGGTCACGCTTCGTTCGGCGCCTCGCTCAACAACCCTGCCCTTTGATCCCGTTTCTTGACTCCGGCTGTTTCCGCCGGTTGACCCTCGCGGCTACTCCTCGTCCGCGATGGCCGCGTCCTCGAACTCGCCTTCGATCGACAGATCGGCGTCTTCCGCCTCTTCCTTGCTGATCTGGGCCTGCTGCATCTCGGCCAGCAGATCGCCGGCGCCGACGCCGAAGCCCGCACCCTCCTCCTCCGGCTCGTCGGTCTCGACCTGCCGCTGCAGCCCCTTGACCACCGCATTGCGGAGGTTGTCGAGGTCGATGGTGGTGTCGGCGATCTCGCGCAGCGCCACGACCGGGTTCTTGTCATTGTCGCGGTCGATGGTCAGCTGGGAGCCGGCCGAGACTTCGCGCGCCCGGTGGGCGGCCAGCAGGACGAGCTGGAACCGGTTCGGCACCTTCAGGACGCAATCTTCAACGGTAACGCGGGCCATTCTTCAAACGCCTCCAGGAATTGGGCTAATTGGTTGTTCCTAACTTAATATCGGCTCTCCTTCAAGCGGGCGACACCGGCGAATCCTGCAGGGGTCGGGTGACCTGCTCGCGGGGCAGGCGCCGGATCAGCTCGGAAATCGCCAGGCCGGTCACCGGATGGCGCCAATCCGGGGCGATCTCCGCCAGTGGCAGCAGCACGAAGGCCCGCTCCGCCATCCGGGGATGCGGGACGATCGGGGGCTCCGGACCATCCAGGATCAAGTTCCCAATGGCCAGGATATCAAGATCCACCGAACGGGCGGCGTTGCGCGCGCCCCTCGCCCGGCCAAGCTCGGCCTCGATCCGGTGCAGCCGTGCCAGGACCTCTCCCGGCGCCAGATCGGCCTCGGCCTGGATCACCCCGTTCACATACCAGGGCTGATCTGAAACCGGGACGGGTGCGGATTCGTACCAGCGCGATCGCCGCAGGATGCGGATGCCCAAGCCTGGAAGCAGGGTCAAAACATGCTCCAGCGTTGCCCGGGGTAGACCGAATTGTGGATGTGGCAGGTTGGCACCTAACCCAATGTATAGATCGTCAAGCATTGGCCGGATCGTCCATAAATTGTCCCATTACGACTCTGGGTACGGCCTTGACGCTGGCTCTCGGGATGGAGCGGCATCGGGGTCCAGGCGTAAGGCTGCGGGGGCGAGCCTGGCTTTTGGACCGTTTAAACGGTTTCCGGTTCATCCTCGACAGGTCCCAACACTATTCCGCCCCGAGGGCCAAGGGGCGAAATGTCATTTTGCGAGGGTCTCATGCTTAGCCGATTCTACCCCAACGAGCGCGTCGCTCTGTTCATCGACGGCGCCAATCTGCACGCCGCCGCCCGGGCTTTGGGCTTCGATATCGATTACAAGCGGCTGCTGAAGCAGTTCCAGGACAAGTGCCACTTGATCCGCGCCTTCTACTACACCGCTCTGGTAGAGGACCAGGAATACTCGCCGCTGCGCCCGCTGGTCGACTGGCTCGACTATAACGGCTTCACCATGGTGACCAAGCCGACCAAGGAATACACGGATTCCATGGGCCGCCGGAAAATCAAGGGCAACATGGACATCGAGCTCGCCATCGACGTGCTGGAGATGGCGCAGCATCTCGACCATGTGGTGCTGTTCTCCGGCGACGGCGATTTCCGCCGCCTGGTCGAGGCGGTGCAGCGCAAGGGTGTTCGCGTCTCGGTGGTCAGCACCATCCGCTCGCAGCCGCCGATGGTGGCCGACGAGCTGCGCCGCCAGGCCGACAATTTCATCGAGCTGGAGGAACTCTCCAGTCTGATCGCCCGCCAGCACGCCAATCCGCGCTCGCAGGCGAGCCCTTCCCACCACACCGCCGCGGCGGTCACCAGCGAGACGAGCGATGCCGAGGCCTGACGGCCGTCGCGTGGCTTCCTGAATCGGATGCATGGGTTAGAGTGCGGGCATGAAGATGCCCGCGCTCGACCTGCCGCCGTTGGATTGCCCGCTCTGCCCACGCCTTGCCGAGTTCCGCGCCAAGGCCCGCGCCAAGTATCCCGACTGGCACAACGCCCCGGTGATGCCCTTCGGCCCGCCGCAGGCTGGGCTGCTCGTCGTCGGCCTGGCGCCCGGGCTGCAGGGGGCGAACCGCACGGGCCGCCCCTTCACCGGCGACTATGCCGGCGACCTGCTCTACGCCACCCTGCTGGAATTCGGCTTGGCCCGCGGAACCTACGACCGGCGCCCCGATGACGGGCTGGAGCTGGTCGATTGCCGCATTTCCAACGCGGTGAAATGCGTGCCGCCGGAGAACAAGCCGACGCCGCAGGAGATCCGGGTCTGCAACCGCTTCCTGCAGAGCGAGCTTGCCGCGATGCCCCGGCTCAAGGTCGTCCTGGCACTCGGCTCGATCGCCCATGACGCCGTGCTGGTCGCCAGCGGCCTCAGGAAATCCGCCGCCAAGTTCGGCCACGGCGCGCGGCACGCTCTGCCGGAGGGCCGCGTGCTGTTCGACAGCTATCACTGCTCCCGCTACAACACCAACACCAACCGCCTGACCCCGGCGATGTTCAGGGACGTGGTGGGCAAGGCGAGGCTGGCCCTTGGCGCCTAGGCTCGATCGCGCTCAGCCGCCGGCGGCGCCCATCGTGACGTTGACCCCCAGGCCGTAGACCAGTTGGCCGCCAAGATAGGCCGCCGTCAGGACCAGCGCGGCTCCGGCGATCTCCAGTAGCGCGACGCCGGCCGCGCCGGCGCCTCGCACCTGCGCATTCCGCCACCAGGCGACGGCGCGCAGAATGGCCCAGACGGCAAAGGCGGCCGCCGCCGCTTCGCCCAGGCCCTCGTGGGCCTCGGCGATGTCGCTGTGAAAGCCGCCCGCCTCAGCGTATTCGAGTGCCATATCGCCGAACACGTAGGTGGCTATGGCGGAGATGCCGAGCAGGATTGCAAGGCCGGTCGAGGCATTGCCCGCCGCGCTCCGCCCCGTCACCGGCACGCCGCGCAAGGTGGCGACGGCGTCAAAGGTTGCCAGGAGCAAGACAAGCACGATGGGGAAATGCACGAGCATCGGATGGATATGCTGGGTTGAAAGCACGGTCGCGTCCTCCCGCGGGCGCATTGGGTTCGGCGAGTCGGGTCGCCGCAGCCCCGACTGGCCGGGGCACGCTAGCGATCGAGCATGACCGAACGCTGACCGCTAGGTGGAGGACCGGCTGAGCTTCGCCAGCGCGGCGCGCATCGCCATGAGGCTCCAGCGGGCGATCTTCTTGTCGCGGATCTCGGCGCCGAGCGTGGCATAGAAACGCTGCGCACGGGCATTCGGCACCTCGATCTCCCAGCGGCAGGGCACCCCGGCATCGATGGCGATCTCGGCGATGCGCGCCATCAGCGCCGTGCCGGCCCCGGCGCCGCGCGCCCGCTCGCGCACGAAGAGGTCGTCGATGCGCAGGATGTCGCCGCCGGTCCACAGCATGAAGTCGATGGTGTAGGTGACGAAGCCGGCGACGCCCTCGGCATCCTCGGCGACCAAGGCATGGAGCTTCGGCGGCGTTCCGGTCAGCGCCGCCGCCAGCTGCTCGACGGTGAAGTTAAGTTCGGCGCTGATGCCCTCATAGGCGACCAGCTCGCGGATCATCAGCTTGATCGCGCCGGCATCGGCCGGCGTGGCTTCGCGGATCTTCATGTTTCCCCCGTCTCCGGCACAAGCGACTCAGCGAGCGGCGATTTCCGCGAGCAGCGTAGCGATTTCCCGCAGATGCGTCACCCGCTTGAAGCGCGGGTGGTCGACCGGGGCCTCGGCGTGCTCGAGCGCCCAGGTGATGTGGTAGGGCACATGCACGCCCCAACTCCCCGCTTCGATCGCCGGCAATATGTCGGATTTGACCGAATTGCCGATCATCATGGCACTCTCCGCGCCGGCGCCGTGGCGCGAGAAGAGCCGGCGGTATGTCGCCGCGTTCTTGTCGCTGACGATCTCGACCGCATCAAACAGCTCACCGAGCCCGGAAGCGGCGAGCTTGCGCTCCTGGTCGAACAGGTCGCCCTTGGTGATGACGACGAGCCGGTAGGCGTCGCGCAGCGCCTCCAGCGTCTCGCGCACGCCGGGGAAGATCTCCACCGGATGGCGCATCATGTCGCGGCCGGCATCGAGAATCTCCCGGATCGCGGCGGCGGAAGCCCTGCCCTCCGTCACCTCCAGCGCGGTCTCGATCATCGACAGGGTGAAGCCCTTGATGCCGTAGCCGTAGAGCTCCAGGTTGCGCCGCTCCGCCGCCAGCAGGCGGCGGCTGATATCCTCGGCCGGCGCATGTTCGCCCAGCAGCGCCGCAAAGCGGTCCTCGGTCAGGCGGAAGACGCGCTCGTTGTGCCAGAGCGTGTCGTCGGCGTCGAAGCCGATGACGGTGAGCGCGCTCACTGGTCTTTCGTGCGGTGGCTCAAGAGCCGCGACTGCTCGCGCTTCCAGTCGCGCTCCTTCTCCGCCGCGCGCTTGTCGACCTTGCGCTTGCCCTTGGCGAGGCCGAGCTCGACCTTGGCGATGCCGCGCTCGTTGAAATAGATCGACAGCGGGATCAGGGTGAGGCCGGCGCGCTGGGTCAGGCCGATCAGCTTGTCGATCTCGCGCTTGCGCAGCAGCAGCTTGCGCGCCCGGCGCGGCTGGTGGCCGAAATGGCTGGCGCCCTCGTATTCCGGGAAATAGGCGTTGAACAGGAAGAACTCGCCG
>JAEUKU010000201.1 GCA_016794075.1 Rhodospirillaceae bacterium | reverse complement strand
GTCTCGGTGGCGGCGGCCATCGTCATGTATGACCGGATGATCAGCCTGGGCCGCTTTGCCGAGCGCCCGGTCCGGGTCGGCGGGCCGGTGACGCCGCTCGCCCAGCACAGGCGCGGCTTGCCGAAATGGAAGCAGAAGCGGCTGAAGCCGGCGGCGGAGGGCTGAGGGGTGATCGCCGGGGTGATCGCCGGGGTGATCCAAGTCACGGACAAGGCTTGGATTTTTCCCCTAAGGTCCTAGCGAGGCTGGATTTTTGCCGCCATCTCGTGATAAACGGCCGGTCTGCCGGTGGAGCTTATGAGAACATTTTCCTTGGGGATGGTTCTGGGCCTGTCGCTGCCCCTGCTTCTGGCGGGCGGCGCCGAGGCTGCGCGCGCCGGTGAGATCGGCGCCTTCGGGGCCTGGTATGCAATGACGTCAGGCGAAGGCGGCGAGAAGCTGTGCTATGCCATCTCCGGCCCGCAGGTGTCGCTGGGGAAGATCCCCGACCGCGGCGAAGTCGGGCTGATGGTGACCCATCTTGACGGCGGCACGGTCCGGGACCAGGTCAGCGTGGCGCTCGGATTCGAGCCGAGCAAGAGCAGGCCGACCAAGATCAAGGTCGACAAGGGCGGCAACATCAACATGCGCCTGACCGACGGCGACCGGGTCTGGATCCGCGAAGCCAGCCTGGACAGCAAGCTGGTGGCGCAGATGAAGAAGGGCGACAACCTGGTGGTGACCGGGCTCAGCAGCAAGGGTGTCGCCTCGCAGGACACGTTTTCCCTCGAGGGCTTCACCAAGGCCTATGAGGCGATCAGCGAAGCCTGCGGCGTGAAATAGAGAGACTGTTCGATTCATGGGTGCGATGGGTGAGAGCGAGCCGGCCGTGACGCCGGAGGTAGCAGCGCTGCCGGCGGATGCCGACGGGCGCGCCAACCTCATCGGCTTGTCGCGCGAGGAGCTGGCGGCGACTTTGGCGGAGATCGGCCAGCCGGCCTTCCGCGCCCGCCAGCTCTGGCACTGGATCTATCACCGCGGCGCCGTCGATTTCGCCGCCATGAGCAACCTGTCCAAGGATTTCCGCGCCGAGCTGGCGCAGCGTTTCACGCTCGCGCGGCCGGCGATCAGCGTCGACCGCCAGTCGATCGACGGCACCCGCAAATGGCTGCTGAAATTCGCCGACGGGCAGGAAGTGGAATCGGTGCATATCCCTGAGGAGGATCGCGGCACGCTCTGCGTCTCCTCCCAGGTCGGCTGCACCTTGACCTGCAAGTTCTGCCACACCGGCACCCAGCGCCTGGTGCGCAATCTGACCGCGCCGGAGATCGTGGCGCAGGTGATGAACGCGCGCGACGCGCTCGGCGAATGGCCGAGCCCGCAGGAGGGCCGCCTGCTCTCCAACATCGTGATGATGGGCATGGGCGAGCCGCTCTACAATTTCGACAACGTGGCCAAGGCGCTGAAGATCGTCATGGACCACGAGGGCATCGCCATCTCGCGGCGCAAGATCACGCTCTCGACCGCCGGCGTGGTGCCGATGATCGAGCGCTGCGGCGCCGAGCTCGGCGTCATGCTGGCGATCTCGCTGCATGCCGTCACCGACGAGTTGCGCGACCGCATCGTGCCGATCAACAAGAAATACCCGATCGCCGAATTGCTGAACGCCTGCCGCAACTATCCGGGCCTCAACAACGCGCGGCGCATCACCTTCGAATACGTGATGCTGAAGGATGTGAACGACAGCCCGGCCGAGGCGCGCGCCCTGGTCAAGCTGCTGAAGGGCATTCCGGCCAAGGTGAACCTCATTCCTTTCAACCCCTGGCCGGGCGCGCCGTTCGAGCGCTCGACGCCCGAGCGCATCGCCGCCTTCAGCGACATCGTGTTCAACGCCGGCTATGCCAGCCCGGTCAGGACCCCGCGCGGCGAGGACATCATGGCCGCCTGCGGCCAGCTGAAGAGCGACAGCGTGAAGCAACGGCGCTCGGAACGTGACGCTGCCGAAGCGCGCGCATCGGCTTGACGATTCTGTTTGGCATCTTCCACCGAGCCGCCCCCTCCCTAGCCCTCCCCCCTTCGGGTGGAGGGGACCGCAACGCGCTCCGTCAGACGCCCTCCACCCGAAGGGGGGAGGCACGTTGGCGAATGCCGACATGCGTCGGCGGCGGAGGGGGCCTGCTCGCTCTCGCAATGATCTCGTTGCTGACAGTAACCCCCGCTTTCGCCGACGCGCAGGACGGCGAGGTGAAGGCGATGACTGAGGCCTGCGCCAAGCCGGCCACGCCCAACGACCAGGTGCTGGCCTGCACGCGGCTCATCGAGACGCGGCTGCTGCAGGGCAAGGAACTGGCGCAGGCGCTCTACCAGCGCGGGCTCGGCTATGCGGCGCTCGGCCAGTACGATGCCGCGCTCCGCGATTTCGACCAGGCGCTGAAATTCGCGCCGGATGCGACCGACGCGCGCTTCAACCGCGGCGCCGCCTACAGCAAGCTCGGCAAGTGGGACCAGGCGCTGGGCGATTTCGACGCGCTGCTGGAAGCGGTGCCGAACGATCCCAACACGCTCTATGCCCGCGCCTGGGTGCAATCGCAACGCGGCGACGACGCGGCGGCGATCGCCGATCTCGACCAGGTGCTGGCCCAGGCGCCGGACGACATGGATGCGCTGGTCGACCGCGGCGGGCTCAACATCCGCGCCGGCCGCTACGATGCGGCGGCCAAGGATTTCTCGGCCTTGCTGAAGCTGGAGCCGAGCTCCGCGGCGGCGGCCTACAACCGCGGCCGTGCCAACTATGCCGCCGGCAAGTTCAAGGCGGCGGCGGCGGATTTCGCCACCGCGCTGAAGCTGCGGGCGGACAATCCCTACGCCGCCTTGCGCGCGCACCTGGCGCAGGGACGCGTCGCCGGCAAGCTCGCCAAGGACGACCCGGCGCTGCAGGCGGCGGTGGCGAAGCTCGAGCCGGAAGTCTGGCCGCGCCCGCTGCTGGAATTGTTCCTGGGAACCGGCACGCCGGAGGCGCTGCTCGCCGGTGTGAACCTGTTGACGCCGAATTTGCGCGCGCCGGTGCTGTGCGAGGCCAACTACTATCTCGGCGAACGTGCCGCGATCGCCGGCGACAAGGAAGTCGCGCGGAAATACTTCCAGGCCGCGGCGGACACCAAGGCCGCGACGCAGCTCGAATACATCGACGCGATGAATGCGTTGAAGGCGAAGTAACACCACAATTTGACGCTTGCACGTTGTCATCCCAAGGCTTGGCCTTGGGATCCACGAGTTTGCCCGCCACGACCCGGTCATGCTTCTAAAAACTCGTGGATGGCAAGGCCAAGCCTTGCCATGACCGGAGGGGTCGTGCGTACCGTTACCCCTCCTCGCGATGGACGTCGTGGGTCGCGACGCCGAGGCCCTTCGGCCGTTCCAGCCATTCCGGGTGCTTCAGCGTTTCGCGGAGATCCGCCAAGCCGGCCTCCCAATGCTCGCGCATGGTGGTGGGGCTGAACTCGAAATCCTTGTGCTGCGCCTCATATTGCTTGTCGCGATAGACCAGCTGGATGACGTTGTAGACCTTGGAGCAGGAGAGGTCGCGCAGGGCGGCAAGCTCCGGGTCCTCGGCTTTCTCCGGCGGCAGGGCATCGAGCGCGCGCTTCAACGCCCGGCGCAGGCATTGCAGGTCGGTGGCGGCGTCGGTCGCCATGCGGGTGCGGCTGGAATAGCGGATGTCCTTCTCGCGCTCGGCCACGTCCATCAGGTTCTTGGGTAGGGGCCCGCGCGCGCTCCACAGGTCGACCTGGAAGGCGAGCGTGTCGCGGCGCGGCGCATGGCTCAACACCTCGGTCAGGGGCGTGTTGGAAACGAGGCCGCCGTCCCAGAACTGCCGGCCCTCGATCTCCACCGCGGCGAATCCGGGCGGCAGGGCGCCGGAGGCCATGATGTGCTCCGGCTCGATTTTCAGCGTGGCGTTGTCGAAATAGGCGAAATTGCCGGTTGCCACCTCGACCGCGCCGACCGAGAGCCGCGTCTCCCGCGCGTTGATGCGGTCGAAATCGACCAGCCGCTCCAGCGTCGCCTTCAAGGGCGCGGTGTCGTAGAAGCTGGTCGCCGCCGCGCCGCCGAAGGGCCACAGGAACGGCGGCGGCATGCGCGGGGCGAAGAATCCTTCCTGCCCGCCAAGCAAGGCGCGGCCGGCGGCGAAGGCGCTCAAGCCCGCGCGGCCCGGCCCGTCGCCGGCCAAGGCGGCGAGCCACTCCTCCACCGCCAGAGCGGGGGTGAGTGCCGAGCGGCAGATGGTGTCCCAGAAGTCATTGAGCCGCTCCAGGCGCCTCTCCGGCGCGTTGCCGGCGAGGATCGCGGCATTGACCGCGCCGATGGAAATGCCGGCAAACCAGTTGGGCAGGATGCCGGCCTCGTGCAGGCCCTCATAGACCCCGGCCTGGTACGAGCCGAGCGCCCCGCCGCCCTGCAGAACGAGGGCGACGGTCTCGTAGGCGGGAAGGTCGATGGGCTTGGGCATGCGGGGAGCTTACACGAAGTCCGCGCGTCAGCGACGTGACGATTCTAAGCGGGGAGCTCGGTCTGCTCCTTCCCCCCAAGCCGACGAATGTCGGCATTCGCCGACGGGGCGGAGGAAGGGTGGGAAGGGGGGTGTTGCAACGCCGGGTGTACTGACGGGGTAGGCTTCGCCTCTTATCGCCTCCGGCGATGCGCGCCTGTGGGGCGCGACCCCCCATCCGGCTGCGGCTAGGCTCACTGGCGTTCGCCAAGCCTCCGCTGCCTTCCCCCGCGAGGGGGGAAGGGAATTGTCTATTTGAGTTGAATCAGTGCCGGAAATGCCGGGTGCCGGTGAAGACCATGGCCAAGCCGGCGGAATCGGCGGCGGCGATCACCTCGTCGTCGCGCATCGAGCCGCCGGGCTGGATGACGGCGGTGGCGCCGGCCTCGGCCGCTGCGAGCAGACC
>JAEUKU010000198.1 GCA_016794075.1 Rhodospirillaceae bacterium | reverse complement strand
ATCGTGCTGCGCCGCGCCGAGCAGCTGAGCGAGGCCGGCATCCAGTTCAAGCTCGGCTTCGAACTCGGCCGCGATGCGACGCTGGCGGAGCTGCGCCAGCGCCATGACGCGGTGCTGATCGCCACCGGCGTCTACAAGGCGCGGGAGATAAGCGGGCCGGGCAGCGGCCTCGACAACATCGTGCCGGCGCTCAGCTATCTGACCGCCAGCAACCGAATCGGCCTGGGCGACGAGGTGGCGGAGTTCGACAGCGGCGCCTTGAACGCCGCGGGAAAACGCGTCGTCGTCATCGGCGGCGGCGACACCGCGATGGATTGTGTGCGCACCGCTGTTCGCCAGGGCGCCACCTCCGTCCACTGCGTCTATCGCCGCGACCGCGCCAACATGCCGGGGTCGCAGCGCGAGGTCGGCCATGCCGAGGAAGAAGGCGTGCACTTCGTTTGGCAGGCGCAGCCCGAGGCCTTCCTCGGCGACGCCGGCAACAAGGTGAGCGCCGTGCGCTGTCACCGCATCCATCTGGGGCTGCCCGACGCCACCGGGCGGCAGACGCCGCAGGTGATCGACGGCTCCGGCTTCACCATCGAGGCCGATCTGGTGATCAAGGCGCTCGGCTTCGATCCGGAAGACATGACCGCAGCGACCGGCGCCAAGGACCTGACCCTGACCAAATGGGGCACGCTCAAGATCGACTGGCGCACGCTCATGACCAATCTGCCCGGCGTCTTCGCCGCCGGCGACATCGTGCGCGGCGCCTCGCTGGTGGTCTGGGCCATCCGCGACGGCCGCGACGCGGCGGCGGCAATCGACAGCTACGTGACGCAATCCCGCGCCAAGCTGGCGGCGGAGTAAGAGGCATGATCTCGATGCAGTTCCTCTCGCCGTCATGCCAGGGCTTGGCCCTGGCATCCACGAGTTTGCCCGCGCCAGCGAGGTCTCGCACGGCGAAACTCGTGGATGGTCGGACCAAGTCCGACCATGACGATCTTGTTTGTTGCTGCAGCGCGCCTATCGCGGAGGTTCACCCATGAACAACTGGGCGAAAACCTATCAGGACCAAGCGGCTCACCTGCAATATACCGGCCTCTACGATCCGGCCGACGAGCACGACGCCTGCGGCGTCGGCCTGATCGCCGCCATCGACGGCGAGCCGCGGCGCGAGATCGTGCTGATGGGGATCGAGGCGCTGAAATCGGTGTGGCACCGCGGCGCGGTCGATGCCGACGGCAAGACCGGCGACGGCGCCGGCATCCATGTGCAGATCCCCCACGCCTTCTTCGAGGACTACGTCCGCAAGGTCGGCCAGGAATTGAGCCCCGGCAAGCTCGGCATCGGCCAGATTTTCCTGCCACGCACCGACCTCGGCAAGCAGGAGACCTGCCGCGTCGTCGTCGAGCGCGAGATCCTGAATTACGGCTACACCATCTATGGCTGGCGCCAGGTGCCGGTGAATATCGGCATCATCGGCGAGAAGGCCAACGCGACGCGCCCCGAGATCGAGCAGATCATGATCGCGAACTCGAAGGGCGCGACCGAGGAACAGTTCGAGACCGACCTCTACGTGATCCGCCGCCGCATCGAGCGCGCGGCGGCCGAGGAGGGCATCGGCGAACTCTATATCTGCTCCCTCTCGTGCCGCTCGGTCATCTACAAGGGCATGTTCCTGGCCGAGCAGCTGACCGCCTTCTATCCCGATTTGCTGGACGAGCGCTTCGTCTCCAATTTCGCCGTCTATCACCAGCGCTATTCCACCAACACTTTCCCGACCTGGAACCTGGCGCAGCCCTTCCGCGTCATCGCCCATAACGGCGAGATCAACACGCTGAAGGGCAACGTCAACTGGATGAAGGCGCATGAGACGCGGATGGAATCCGCCGTCTATGGCGAGCGCATGGCGGAACTGAAACCCGTCATCCAGCCGGGCGGCTCGGATTCCGCGGCGCTCGACAATGTGTTCGAGATCATGACCACCGAGGAGCGCCCGCTGCCCATGGTGAAGTGCCTGCTGGTCCCCGACGTGTGGGACGGCCGCGCCGCCATGCCGCAGACCCACAAGGATCTCTTCTCCTATTGCAACTCGGTGATGGAGCCGTGGGACGGCCCGGCCGCCATCTGCGGCTTCGCCGGCAATTGGGTCCTGGCTTTCACCGACCGCAACGGCCTGCGCCCGCTGCGCTACGCCATCACCAATGACGGCGTGCTGGTCGCCGGCTCCGAAGCGGGCATGGTCAAGCTGGCCGAGGACCGCATCAGCCGCAAGGGCCGCCTCGGACCCGGCCAGATGATCGCGGTCGACCTCAACGAAGGCCGGTTCTACGAGAACCGCGAGATCATGGACCAGTTGGCCTCGGGCGCCGAGTTCGGCGCCTGGGTCAGGAACATCACCGTCATCGACGATCTGCTGAAGAAGACCCGCGGCGAGCCGGCGAAATTCGACAAGGAGACTCTGCGCCGCCGCCAGGTCGCCGCCGGTCTCAGCATGGAAGACCTCGAGCTGGTGCTCCAGCCCATGGTGGAGGAGGCCAAGGAGGCGATCGTCTCCATGGGCGACGACACGCCGCTCGCCATCCTCTCCGACCAGTATCGCGGCCTGCATCACTTCTTCCGGCAGAATTTCAGCCAGGTCACCAACCCGCCGATCGACTCGTTGCGCGAGCAGCGGGTGATGAGCCTGAAGACGCGCCTCGGCAATCTCGGCAACGTGATGGACGAGGACGAGGGCCAGTGCCGCCTTCTGCAGCTCGATTCGCCGGTGCTGCTGACGGCGGAGTTCCAGGCCATGCGCGCCTATATGGGCGCATCGGCGGCGGAGATCGATTGTACCTTCGATCCGCAGGCGAGCGACCATGCCTTGCGCGACGCGATCCAAACCATCCGCCGCCAGGCCGAGGATGCCGTGCGCGGCGGCGCCACCCATGTGATCCTGTCGGATGAGCGCGCCGGGCCGGGCCGCGCGGCGATCCCGATGATCCTGGCGACCGGTGCCGTGCATGTGCATCTGCTGCGCCAGCAATTGCGCACCTTCACCTCCTTGAATGTGCGCTCGGGCGAATGCCTGGACGTGCATCATTTCGCGGTGCTGGTCGGCGTCGGCGCCACCACGGTCAACGCCTATGTGGCCGAGGCCTCCATCGCCGACCGCCAGGCGCGCGGCCTCTTCGGCAAGCTCGATCTCGACGACTGCCTCGACCGCTACCGCGAGGCGGTGGACCAGGGCCTGCTCAAGGTGATGAGCAAGATGGGCATCGCCGTCATCTCCTCCTATCGCGGCGGCGCCAATTTTGAGGCCCTCGGCCTGTCGCGCACCCTGGTTGCCGAGTATTTCCCGGCCATGCCGTCGCGCATCTCCGGCATCGGCATGACCGGCATTCAGAAGCGGGTCACCGCTCTCCACGCGCGGGCCTGGAACCCCGACGCCATCGCGCTGCCGATCGGCGGCTTCTACAAATACCGCAAGGGCGGCGAAACCCATGCCTGGGCGGCCGATGCCATCCACACCCTGCAATCGGCGGTCAGCAGCGAATCCTACCAGACCTTCAAGCGCTACAGCGAGATGATCGCCAAGGCGCCGCCGGTGGCCTTGCGCGATTTGATGGATTTCGTGCCCACCGGCCAGTCGATCTCCATCGACGAGGTCGAGAGCATCACCGAGATCCGCAAGCGCTTCGTCACCCCCGGTATGTCGCTGGGCGCGCTGTCGCCCGAGGCGCATGGCACGCTCAACATCGCCATGAACCGCATCGGCGCCAAGTCGGATAGCGGCGAGGGCGGCGAGGACCCGGCGCGGTTCAAGCCGCGCGCCAATGGAGACAACGAGAATTCGGCGATCAAGCAGATCGCCTCCGGCCGCTTCGGCGTCACCGCCGAATACCTCGCCAATTGCCGCGAGATCGAGATCAAGATGGCCCAGGGCGCCAAGCCCGGCGAAGGCGGCCAGCTGCCCGGCTTCAAGGTGACGGTGGAGATCGCCAAGCTGCGCCACGCCACGCCCGGCGTGTCGCTCATTTCGCCGCCACCGCATCACGACATCTATTCGATCGAGGATCTGGCGCAGCTCATCTATGACCTGAAGCAGATCAACCCCACGGCCAAGGTCTGCGTGAAACTGGTGGCGCGCTCCGGCATCGGCACCATCGCGGCCGGCGTGGCCAAGGCCAAGGCCGACGTCATCCTGATCTCCGGCCATGTCGGCGGCACCGGCGCCTCGCCGCACACCTCGATCAAATATGCCGGCATCCCCTGGGAAATGGGCCTGGCCGAGGCGCATCAGGTGCTGACCCTCAACCGCCTGCGCCACCGCGTGCGGCTGCGCACCGATGGCGGCATCAAGACCGGCCGCGACGTGGTCATCGCCGCGATCCTGGGCGCCGAGGAATTCGGCATCGGCACCGCCTCGCTGGTCGCCATGGGCTGCATCATGGTGCGGCAGTGCCACTCCAACACCTGTCCGGTCGGCGTCTGCACCCAGGATCCGAAACTGCGCGAGCGGTTCACCGGGTCGCCGGAGAAGGTCGTCAACCTGTTCAGCTTCATCGCCGAGGAGGTGCGCGAGGTGCTGGCCTCGCTCGGCTATCGCACCTTGAACGAGGTGATCGGCCGCACCGAGCTGCTGGAGCAGGTGAGCCGCGGCGCCGCCGATCTCGACGATCTGGATCTGAACCCGCTGCTGTCGCAGGCAGACCCCGGCGACCAGGCGCGCTATTGCACGCTGGAGGGCCGCAACGAGGTGCCGGACACGCTCGACGCCAAGATGGTCGAGGACGCCAAGCCGCTGTTCGAGGCCGGCGAGAAGATGCAGCTGCAATACAACATCCGCAACACCTATCGCGCCATCGGCACGCGGCTGTCGGCGCACATCACCCGGCGCTTCGGCATGACCGGGCTGAAGCCCAACCACCTGACCGTGCGCCTGCGCGGCTCGGCCGGGCAATCGCTCGGCGCCTTCGCGGTACAGGGGGTGAAGTTGGAAGTCTTCGGCGACGCCAACGACTATGTCGGCAAGGGCTTGTCGGGCGGCACCATCGTGGTGCGGCAATTGCCGTCCTCGAAGCTCAACAGCAACGAGAACACCATCATCGGCAACACGGTGCTCTATGGCGCCACGGCCGGAAAGCTCTTCGCGGCCGGCCAGGCGGGCGAGCGTTTCGCCGTGAGGAATTCCGGCGCCGAGGTGGTGGTCGAGGGCTGCGGCTCCAATGGCTGCGAATATATGACCGGCGGCACCGCGGTCATCCTGGGCCGCGTCGGCGACAATTTCGCCGCCGGCATGTCGGGCGGCATGGCCTTC
>JAEUKU010000151.1 GCA_016794075.1 Rhodospirillaceae bacterium | reverse complement strand
GGTAGCAGATTTCGGCCGCACCAGCGGCGCCGCGTCGGCCAGATCGTGCAGCCAGGATTCGATGCGCTGGGGGGTCAGCCGCACAATCTCAATTTCGCCCAGCGCCGGCTTGATATGCGTGTTGATCGCGGAGCGGACCATCGCCAGCCCGCGCCCCTGCCGCTGGTAGTGGCGCTCATAGTCGTCCAGCGCGGCGGCAACGGTGTAGGGACCGGCCGCCACGGGTTCCAGCCCGTCGCGGATGCGCGCCTGGGCGGCGCACCATGCCCGGGCCTTGTCCTGGGCCTGGGCGAAACTGAGGACGTGGGTGCCATCGGCATCGCTGGCATCGTCGGCAAGGCCCAGGCCGGTCTCCAGATAGCGGCCATCGCCCGCGAAGGCCCGGGCAACCCAGGTGCCGCCCCGGCCGCGCCGCCGATAGCCCAAGTGCCTCCCGGCCTCCAGGAGCCGCCAATACGGCTTGCCGCGCACCTTGAGCCGCAACCGCGCCTCCCGGCTTTCCAGACTGGTATCCCTGAGCTTGCGTGCCATGCCGGAACCCCTCCCGCAAACGTGCCCAACTTTTGCCTAATATACATAGGCAATCGTCAGGAAACGCACAAGCACTGGAAATGGCCATTTTGCGGGGCTTTTCGAGCGTATCTTTGTGCGCGGACGTGCGCCAAAGGTGCTGTCTTGCCCCTTTCACGGTGAAGACACGGGTTCGAATCCCGTTGGGGACGCCATCACAACCGACGGCACTTTCCCTCTGCGCTCCGATCACCGGATCCGGTCGCGCGCCGGCTCAATCCACCAGCGGCGATATGATTCCGCCGAGGATCAGGACGATCGCCAGGGAAAGAACGATGTGCTCAAGCATTGTGGCGCTCCTGTGTCGATGAAAATCAACACGGGCCCGCCGCCCGAGGTTTCATGAACTGCGATGGCGGATCTGTAGCCTTCGAATCGGACTGAAGCCCGCCCGCGCTCCGCCTTCGCAGCGCCTGGCATCCGTGAGGTTTGGCTTGCTGCCGGCGACGTCAAGGGTTTGGCGTCGGCACGAAGGGCTTCGGCTTGGGCTGGAAAAGCGGGTCCGGCGCGAAGGGCTTCGCCGTGGGCGTGTAGGGACCTGGTTTCAGGGTCAGGGGTTTGGCCGCAGGGCTCGCGTCGCCGCCGGCGGGCACGAAGGGCCGCGCCACCGGCGTGAAGGGCTCGGGCGTGAAAGGCTCGCTCTCCGGCTTGCGGATGGGCGCGGCAGCCACCGCTTCCGATTGGTCGGTGATGGGGGTGAGGCTCGTCGGTGCAGGCTGTGGCGGGGCGTCCGCGGCGCGGGCCGCGATCGCATCCGCGGCCGGCGCCACATCCGGCGCGATCCGGCGCGCGGTCTGTTCCGGCGCCGCGGCAGTGGGGATGTCGGCGGTGGCGGGCCCCGCTGTGGGCGGTACAGGCGCCGTCAGTTCAGGCGCAGTCAGTTCAGGCGCGGGCGTTTCCGTCGCCGCCGGGGCTTCCGGCGCCAGGGCGGGCGCGCCGGCCAGTGCGTCGGCGGCATCCTCGAGGGCCTGCAGGTTCGGGGTCAGCGCGGCCGGCCGCACCGGCACATCGCCGCCGGGCTTCGGCCAAGCCACCCAGAGCACGGCGCCGAGCACCGCCAGGATGGCGGCGCGCTTGAGCAAGGTGCCGCCGGTCGATTTACCGCCGGTCGATTTACCATCGGGCCCGCGCCGCGCAGTCTCATGGGGCTCAGCGCCCGAGCCCTTCGCGCCTCGGCGCTTCGCCGCGGCCGCCGGAATCCGGCGCAGATCGGGTGGGATCTCGAGCTTCGGCGAGGCGGCTGTCGCGGTCGCTGCCGGCGCCGCGCCGCGCTCGGCGATGATGCGCGAGAAGTCGGTGCTGAAGTCACTGCGCAGCCAGTTGTCTTTTGGGCGTTGTCCCGGTGCGCGGGGTTCCGGGAGGCTGGACTCCGCGGGGGATGCGGCGGGTCGTGCCGCAGGCGCGCCTGGCCCCTCCACGTCCGGATCGGGCAGCTCGGCCGCGGATGGCGCGAGAGGCGGCGCCGTGCGTGGTGGGGCTTTGGCCGCCGGCTGCTCATAGATCGGCCGCTCATAGATGGGCCGGTCCTCGGGCAGATTATGGGTGCGGCGGAAGGCCTGCATGCGCTGGGCGATTTCGGCCGCGATCTCGCCTTCCGACATCCGCGCCAGATCGAGAGAATCCGGCCTTTGCTGCGCGTCCGCTGGAGCCATCGGGCAGTGTCCGCCTCGCTATCCGTGTCGCCCTATCCGTGTCGCCCGCGCCGTACGACGCGCCTGGTGCCGGGGCTGGTTGCCAGGCCCCATCGGTAAACGGGCGGGACCCGTCATTCGTTCCGGGCCGTTCGTTCCGGGCATCCGCTCCCGGCCAATCGAGCATGGCCCGCCATCATGGCGAAAATCGGGCACCATGGCCGCGACAAAGCTATGACAGGATGGCCACAGGATTGTCGCGAAAAGCGCCGCCACGCGCCCGTGCGTGGAACTATTTTCGCCGCGTGTATTTTGTCCGTCTGCGTAGTTCTGTAGAGTGCGGACGGGTTCAATATTCCGTGGAAGCATCTCGGGCATGGGTGAAGAAAAAGGGTCGGTTCTGGTGACCGGCGGGGCGGGTTATGTCGGCAGTCACGTGTGCAAGGCGCTGCGGCAGGCGGGTGTCACCCCGGTCACCCTCGACAATCTTTCCACCGGCCATGCCTCGGCGGTGAAATGGGGCCCGCTCGAGATCGGCGACGTCCGCGACCAGCGCTTCGTCGAGGAGGTGATGGCACGCCACGGAACCGGCGCCGTGCTGCATTTCGCCGCCGCCTCGCTGGTCGGCGAATCCGCGCAGCGGCCATACGAATACTACGACAACAACGTGGGCGGCGCCCTGGCGCTGGTCGCCGCCATGCAATCCCGCGGCGTGGCACGCATCGTCTTTTCCAGCACCTGCGCCGTCTATGGCCTGCCCGACCGCTTGCCGATCGAGGAGAGCGCGCCGACGCGGCCGATCAATGTCTATGGCCGGACCAAGCTGGCGGTGGAGCATTTCCTCTCCGACATGGCGGCGGCCGGGGCCATCCGCGTCGTCCTGCTGCGCTATTTCAACGCCGCCGGCGCCGATGCCGATGGCGAGATCGGCGAGGCGCACGATCCGGAGACGCACCTGGTGCCGCTGGCGATCCGCGCCGCGCTGGCGCCGCAGCACGCCGTGAGCGTATTCGGTAGCGATTATCCGACGGCAGACGGCACCTGCGAGCGCGACTATATCCATGTCGAGGATCTGGCTAGCGCGCATCTGCGGGCGTTGTCGTTCCTGGAGGGGAGCGGCGGCGCGCATGCGTTCAACCTCGGCTCCGGCCAGCCGGTCTCGGTGCGCCAGGTGCTGCAGGCGGTCGAACGCGTGCTGGGCCGCAAGCCGGCGACCATCGAGGCGCCGCGGCGCGCGGGCGATCCGCCACAATTGTTCGCGGCGCCCGGAAGCGCGGCGCAGGCGCTGGGCTGGACCGCCGCCAACAGCGGCATCGATGCGATCGTGCAATCCGCCGCGCGCTGGCACACCGCCAAGTCGCGGAGCGCCGCGGATTGACCGGCCCATCCGCCCGAGGCTGCGTTGCACCGGCCACCAGCAGATCGAGATGCCCGTGACCCGATTCTCCGTGGTGATCCCGCTCTACAACAAGCGGCCGCATGTCGGGCGCGCGATCCAGTCGGCCCTGGCGCAGACCTCGCCCGCGCACGAGATCGTCGTGGTCGACGATGGTTCGCGCGATGGCGGCTACGAGTATGTCCGGGATCTGGCCGACCCGAGAATCAAGCTGCATCAAAGGACCCAGCCCGGCCCTGGCGGCTATGCCGCGCGCAATGACGGCATCGCGCACGCCACGGGCGACTGGATCGCCTTCCTCGATGCCGATGACGAATGGCTGCCGGATCACCTCGAGACGATCGCGCGGACGATGCAATTGTGCGATCGGCCGGAGGCGCTGGTCAGCGTGGCGACCGGGTTCCGCATCGTCTTCCCGAGCGGCAAGGAGGAACTCGACATCTATGCCCGCCACCGCAAGCAGGGCGGCCCGGAATTCCTGGACTTCGAGCAGTTCCTCGGCACCTGGCTGGCGGTTGGCGGCGCGCCGATCTGGACCTCCGCGACCGCGTGCCGCAAGGACGCGCTGATCGCCGCCGGCCTGTTTCCCGCCGGGCGCTGCACGCGCGGCGGCGACAAGGATATGTGGCTGCGCGTGGCCGCCCAGGGCGTGACCGCGATCAACCCCGCGATCACCGCGATCTATTTCAAGGATTCGGTCAACATGGTGACGGCCGGCACCACGGTGCATGCCCGCCACTGCATCTGCCATTCGGTGGAGGCGATGCTGGACCGGGCAAAGCCGGCGGCCGCGCGGCTGCTGCGCAAGGTCTACAACCTGGAGATCTTCAAGTACTGCGTCCTGTCGGTGAAGAACGCCCGGGTCAGCCGCGCGATCTGGCGCGGCTTTTACGCAGCGGAGAATCCGATCCAGTATCTCATCCTGAATGCGCTCTCCAATCCGCTGACCGACGGCATCCTGCGGCGGTTGCTCAATTTCCGCTCCGCGCGTTTGAAGCGGCGCTAGATGACCGTGCCGTGCCCGCAGCGTTCCGTCACTTGCGCCGTCGCCGCCAGCGGTCCTAGGATCGCCCGCGGTCGCGACGCGGCGCCCAGTGGGAGGCAACCGCAATTTCCAGCCTGCATGACGAGGACCTGGCATGACTGACACCGCGGCGGGCGAGGGACGCGATCCGGAGGGCAAGCCGGGCTTGTCGCCGGAGGAGCTTGCCAGGCCGCATACGCGGGGCTGCGCGCGCAGCTTCGCGGAACTCTCGCGCCTGCTGAAGGCCGACCTCTACCGCTATGCCGGCAATTCCTCGCCGAAGTCGTTCCTGCGCCACTTCCTGTTCACGCCCGGCTACAAATACACGGTGTGGATGCGGACCTGCGGCTATTTCCGCGTCGGCCGCGTCAGCAAATGGACGCTCTATCCCCTGGCGAAGTGGATCCTGCTGCGCTGCCGCTACAAATACGGCATCGTCATCCCGGAATACACGGTGATCGGGCCGGGCTTCTTCATCAACCGCTTCGGCGGCATCTACGTCAACGGCGACGCGATCATCGGCAGCAACGTCAACTTCACCCACGGCATCATGCTGGGCCAGCAGAATCGCGGGCCGCAGATGGGCTCGCCGATCGTCGGCGACCGCGTGTTCCTCGCCGCCGGCGCCAAGGTCATCGGCCGCATCCGCATCGGCAACGACGCCGTGGTCGGCGCCAACGCCGTCGTCACCAAGGACGTGCCCGACAGCGCCGTGGTCGGCGGCATCCCGGCGAAGGTGCTGTCGATGAAGGGTTCGGAAGGCTACATCAACCGGCAAGCCGCGGTCTGATCGCGCGCGGCGCCGGCAGCCGCGGCATCAGAACAGCCCTTCGAAGAGCGGCATCAGATATGCCGCGCCGTTGATCGTCAGATACTGGGTGTCGAAATTGAGCGGTGCTCCGTCGGCATAGACGATGCAGCGGCCGTCCCGGCGATGCCACGAAGACCGTGTCGATGCCGGGATGGTCCTCGAGGAACCGCGCCGCACCCTCATTGAACTCCCGGCATTTGGGCCGTGCCGCCAGGTCGGGGCCGGGGGGCCGGCGGACACCCCGAATAGGAAAGCTGCAGCAGCGATATTCCATGCCGTCGACGTCGGTGCGATATTTCACCTGCTGACTCGCTTGGTGGAAGGGATTGCCGACATCCTGGCGCGCCAGCGAGACCCGCGCGGGGGCGGGCGGGCAAGCGATATCTTCGTGTCACGCGGCATTCGCGCGCGGCAACCGGCGCCCCTGCAGGGCCTGAGGCCAAGTTCTGCCGCGGCCGGCGCTCGCGCCGCGCCAGCCGCAAAACAGTTGTGCAACCCATCGGCCAGAACGACTCGAACGATCAGGCATGGCGACAAGCAGTACCGCGAGACGTCAAGCGCGCGAGCAAGTCGGATGGCAGGAATGTCACAAATTACGCTTAATATACATTAACATATATCACAAAATGCGATTCTGGCCCGACATCACGCTCCGCCTCGTTGCCGCCTGCCGAGCGGCTGTGAGATAATTGTGATGTTAAAAGCAAGCTGTCCCTACATGGGACGATGAATGGTTGTGCTGACAGGCGCAGGAAAGCCCCGGGTCATGGCAAAGATATTTGCGTTCATCCTTACCTACAATCGTAAGGACCTGCTCGAGCGCTGCCTCGCGGCGGTGTTCGCGCAGACGCGCGCGTGCGACCGGGTCATCGTCGTCGACAACGGCAGCTCGGACGGGACCGACGCGATGCTGCGCGAGAAGTGGGGCGGGCGCGTCGACACCTATGTCCTGTCCAAGAATGTCGGCGCCGCGGGCGGCTTCAACGCCGGCATGCGCATCGGCTACCAGGAGGGCGCGGATTTCCTCTGGGTGATGGACGACGACGTCATTCCGGCGCCGGACGCGCTCGAGAAGCTGATCGAGGCGGATGATCTCCTGGAGCGCCGCGGCGTGCCGCGGTCCTTCGTGATCTCGTCGGCCTGGACGGAAGACGACCGGGTGACCAACGTTCCCAAGATCGACACCCGGCACAACTCGCTCGGCTACGAGAACTGGCCCCTCCTGCTGGAGGAGAAGCTGGTGCCGCTGATCCGCTCCACCTTCATCTCGATCCTGCTGCCGCGCGCGACCCTGGCGGAATACGGGGTTCCGGTGTCGGACATGTTCATCTGGGGCGAGGATTCGGAATTCACCTATCGGATCACGAAGAAGCACCCCGGCTACATGGTGGCCGACAGCAAGGCGCAGCACCTGCGCCAGCTCGGCGGCATGATCAGCGTGGTGACCGAGACCAATCCGGCGCGGCTCAAATACCACCGCTATCTGATCCGGAACCAGATTTACGTGGCCCGGGTCCACATGTCGAAGCTCGACTTCATGCGCTACGTGATCCGCCGGCTGCAGCTGGTCACGCGGCTGGCCAGGAGCGGCGCGTGGAAGAAGGCCGGCATCGTGGCGATGGGATTGATGGACAGTTTCACCTTCCGCCCCAGGATCGAAACCGCCGATACCCCGCTCAGCTCGCTGGGCGTGGGTGTCCGCCGTCTGGCCTTCGGTGTCGCGGCCGGGCAGCCGGGCGCCGCGACGTCGGCGGACGTGGCCGCGACGCCCATTGATTTCAGTCGGAAGATCGCGCGCGGCTGAAGGCGGGGAACCGCACGGGCACGTGCGAACGCAGCATCGTTCTCGGGGAACGCAGCAAGCGTCGGAGCAACACCTAAGGGGACTGGCTCGTGGGGAGCCATGTCCGGGGGAGAGGGTCATGAGCGAGAAGCAGCCGCTGCAATTGCAGAAACCGAAATGGATCTATTTCGGCGGGCGGGTCCGCCTCTCTGAAGAGGCGGTCTTCCATGTCTCCACCGAGGCGGTCGTTCGCGGATTGAATGTCTTCGAGGGGCTGAAGGCATGCTGGCAGGCCGATGGCAGCTTTGGCTTCATTGCCGTCGAGCGGCATTGGCGCCGGCTGCGGCGCTCGGCCAAGCTGCTGCACATCCCCTTCGAGATGAGTCTCGCGGAGTTCGACGACGCGCTGCACAGCCTGGTGCAGATGCTCTACGAGCCCGAGCGCGACATGTGGGTGCGGGCGACGCTCTATGTCACCGAAGGGCACTGGGGCGTCGACACCAAGTCGGACCTGGTGCTGACGGCCTTCCACTGGCCCAAGGGCCTGCCACAGCCGATGAAGACCGGAATCAGCACCTGGCAGCGCGCCACCGACGCGTCGCTACCCTATCGCATCAAAACCAGCACCAATTACCAGGTCGCGCGCCTGGCGAAGATCGAGGGGCGCGATCGCGGCTACCCCGAGATGGTGCTGCTGAACCAGCACGGCCGGGTATCCGAAACCATCGGCAGCGCCATCGCGATGGTGCGCGACGGCACGGTCTACACGCCGCCGGCCTGGGAAGGCGCCTTCGAGAGCATCACCATCGACATCGTCGAAGCGCTCTGCGCCGATATGGGAATCCCCTTCGTGCGGCGGCCGATCGACCGGACCGAGCTCAGCATCGCCGACGAAATGGGCATCATCAGCACTCTGAACGACATTACCCTGGTGCATTCGATCGACGGCAGCGCCTTCGGCGAGCAGCCGATCCTGCAGGCCATCGCACAGCGCTATCTGCGCGCCATCACCGGGGTGGAGCCGCATCCGAGCGTCGAGCTGTCCTGCCGCCCGCCGGCGGACCGGCTCGGGCCGCCCAGCCGCCCTGCGGCGCCGGCCAGCCCCGGCGAGGCGCCGCGACAGGCGACGGCTGCTGCGGCGCTCGCGGTGCAGGCCGAAAAGCCACGGGTCTCCGGCCGCGTCCGCAGCACGCTCGCGAAGTCGGGCTATCTGCAGGGTCTCGCGGCGCTGCTGTTCGGCGGCTGAGCGGGGCGCGACAAGCGCCGCTGCCTCAGAAGGCCGGCCAGGCGGTGTCCTTCGGCGAGATGACGCTGACGGCCAGCGGCCAGTCGATGCCGAAGGCGGGATCGTCATGGCGGTAGCCGGCACCCGAGCCCGGGGCATAGGGCACCGAGATGGCGTATTCCACCTCGGTGTCGTCGGCCAGCGTCTGGAAGCCGTGCGCAAATCCGTCGGGAATGTAGATCTGCCGGCCGTTGGCGGCGCTGAGTTCGATGCCGACCCAGCGGCCGCGGGTCGGCGAGTCCGGCCGGATGTCCACCACCACGTCGAAGACCGCGCCGCGCGCGGCGCGCACCAGCTTGGTCTCGCCATGGGGCGGGCGCTGGTAGTGCATGCCCCGGATCGTGCCCCGCGTCCGGTTGAGCGAAACCGACCATTGCGGGAACTCGGCCACCAGGCCGGCGGCGCGGAAGGTGTCGCGGCAGAAGGTGCGGGCGAAATGGCCGCGCTCGTCGCGCTGCGGCTCGATGTCGATCAGGCGGAGGCCGGCAAGCTCGGTGGTCGAGAAGCGCATCGGACGGGCTAGTCCTCGATCCGCGCGGCCGGCACCGGCACGATGAAGCGGCCGCCCCAGTCGCGCACCTTGGCCAGCTGGCCCTTGATCTCATCCTTGATGTTCCAGGGCAGGATCAGGATGTAGTCCGGCCTGGTCTCGAAGATCGTCTCGGGCGCCCGGATGGGCAGGCCGATTCCGGGCATCAGGCGGCCCATCTTCGACGGCGCGCGGTCGGTCGTGTAGTCGAGGAAATCGCGGCCGATGCCGCAGTAGTTGAGCAGCGTGACGCCCTTGGCCGGCGCGCCGTAGCCGACGATGGTCTTACCCTGCCGCTTCAATCCGATCAGCAGCTCGAGCAGCGCACGCTTGGTTTCCTTCACCGCCTCGCTCCAGGCCAGATAGACCTCGTCGCGGTCGAGCCCGTACGCCATTTCCTCCTTGAGCACCTTCGCGACCCGGTCGCTCTGCCGATGGCCGGCGCCGGCATGGCAGACGAAGAAGCGGATCGAGCCGCCATGGGTCTCCAGCTCCTCGACGTCGAAGACGCGCAGCCCCGCCGCCGCGAAGATGCGCTGCGCGGCGAGCAGCGACAGGTACGAGAAGTGCTCGTGATAGATGGTGTCGAACTGGTGGCGCTGCATCAGCTTCAGCAGATGCTGCACCTCGTAGGTGGCGACGCCCTCGGGCTTCAGCAGCTTGGCCGCGCCGCCGACGAAGTCGTTGATGTCGGGAACGTGGGCCAGCACGTTGTTGGCGGTCAGCAGGTCGGCGGACAGGCCCTCCCGCGCGAGCTCTTCGGCGTAGGCCGTGCCGAAGAACGAGATGCGGGTGTCGATGCCCTTCTCGCGCGCGGCGAGGGCGACGGATTCGCAGGGCTCGATGCCCAAGCACCGGATGCCGCGGCCCTTGGCGAATTGCAGGAGGTAGCCGTCGTTGCTGGCGATCTCGATGATCTGGCTGTCGGCACCCAGGCCGAATCGCTGGCTCATTGCCTCGACATAGGTCTTGGCATGGGCGAGCCAGGTGGTCGAATGCGAGGAGAAATAGGCGTAGTCGGCGCGGAAGATGTCCTGCGGCCGCAGCACGTCGAAGGTCTGGACCAGGCGGCACGACCGGCAAACCCGCGCCTCCAGGGGGTAGAAGGGCTCGCCGGACCGGTATTTTTCCGGCTCGACGTAATCATTGGCCACCGGGCTCAGGCCGAGATCCGCCAGGATCTGGGAAAGGTCGCCGCCGCAATGCCGACAACGCAACGAACCAGGACGAGCTGACAACGCCATTTTCCCCTTGTTTTATCGACCCTTGGCGGGCGCAATAGGCGAGCAAAATCCTTGCTCTACCGCAGGTGCGAAAGCTATCATGACGGCCCTGCGTGAGCAACGAGGCTTGGTGCCACCGCGCCCCGCCGTCCTGCGAAAGGGGCTCATCTGGTGGACCTTGAACAGGGATCGGACATGCCGGAAAGCGGCGGGATTGTGAAGCGAGAGGCCGCGGGCGGGGCGGGCGAGGAGATCGCCGCGCTCATCGCGCGCCTCTATCCGATCTGCCGCAGCATCACCGGGCCGGGCGTCAGGGAGACGCTGGCGGCGCTCGCCGAAATCCATCCCATCGACCTGATTGAGGTGCCGACCGGAACCAAGGTGTTCGATTGGACCGTGCCGCGCGAATGGTCGATCCGCGACGCCTATATCAAGGACGGCGCGGGCCGCCGGATCGTTGACTTCAAGGCCCACAATCTGCACGTGCTGAACTACAGCGTCCCGGTCGAGGGCCGCTTCACCTTGGCCGAGCTGAAGCCGCATCTCTATTCGCTCCCCGATCTGCCACAAGCGATCCCCTATCGCACCAGCTATTACAACGAGAATTGGGGCTTCTGCCTGCCGCACGAACAGCTGGTTTCGCTGGCCGATGCGACCTATGAGGTGAAGATCGAGTCGACGCTGTCGAACGGCAGCCTCACGCTCGGCGAGATCGTGCTGAAGGGCGAGATCGAGGATGAGATCCTGGTTTCGACCCATACCTGCCACCCCTCGCTCGCCAACGACAATCTCTCCGGCCTGGCGACGGCGATCCATCTGGCGCGGCGCATCGGCCGGCGCCGGCGCCGCCACACCTACCGCTTCCTGTTCGTCCCGGGCACGATCGGCTCGATCACCTGGCTGGCGCTGAACGAGGCCAAGGCCGCGCGCATCAGGCACGGCCTCGTCATCACCGGCGTGGGCGATGGCGGGCCCTTCACCTACAAGCGCAGCCGCCGCGGCAACGCCGCCATCGACCGGATCGCGCCGCACGTTCTCGCCGCGCAGGGCGAGCGGCACGCGGTCATCGATTTCTATCCCTATGGATATGACGAGCGGCAGTATTGCTCGCCCGGCTTCGACCTGCCGGTCGGGCGCATCTCGCGCACGCCGCACGGGGAATATCCCGAGTATCACACCTCCGCCGACAATCCGGACTTCGTCTCGGTCCCGGCGATCCGGCGCGCGATCGAGGTGATCGAGGAGATCCTGGTCGCGGCGGATCGCAACTGGTCGCCGCTGAGCCGCAATCCGAAATGCGAGCCGCAGCTCGGCAAGCACGGCCTCTATCGCAAGGTCGCCGGCCAGACCGGCCAGCAGACCGACGAGCTCGCCCTGCTCTGGGTGATGAGCCTGGCGGACGGCGCGCATTCACTGATCGACATGGCGGAGCGCGCGAAGCTCCCCTTCGAGCGCATCGCGCAAGCGGCGGATGCGCTCGCGGCGCATGGCCTGTTGGCTGAAGGGAGGCACGCCGATGCCGTCGACTAGGGTTCCGCAGATCGACGGCGTGGTGGCGACGCCTTATCTGGAGCGCTTTCGCGACGCACTGGAGGGCCGGTCGATCCTTGTCACCGGCGCGGGCGGCTTGATCGGCAGCGCGCTGTGCCGGGCGCTTGTGGCGCTTGGCGCCCGGGTCACCGCCTCCGGCCGGAGCGCGCGGCAGCCGGCCGCGACCGGTCCGATCCACCGGTGGGTCGCTGCCGATCTCGCCCGGCAGGATGATGCGCACGCGCTGATGGCTGCGGCCGCGCCGGACATCGTCTTCAACTTGGCCGGATCGGTGCGCGGCGAGCGTTCGCAGGCGGCGATCGCGCCGACCCTGGCCGGGAACCTCATCGCGACGGTGAACCTGCTCATGGCCGCGCAGGCGGCCGGTGCCGTGCGGTTCGTCAATACCGGCTCGTTGACCGAGCCGCGGGACGCGGAAGAGGCGCCCTCGTCGCCCTATGCCGCCTCGAAATGGGCGGCAAACGCCTATGCGCGCATGTTCGGCGACCTTTTCGGCCTGGAGACGGTGATCGTCCGGCTGTTCATGGTCTACGGACCGGGCCAGGCCGACCGCACCAAGCTGATTCCCTATGTGACGCAAAGCTTTCTCAAGGGCGCCGCGCCGCGCCTGACCAGCGGGGTGTACGAGGCGGATTGGATCTATGTCGAGGACGTGGCCGAGGGACTCGTCGCGGCGGCCAGCGTGCCGGAGGCCAACGGCAGGACGCTGGAGCTCGGCACCGGCCGCCTGACCTCCGTGCGGGAGGTCACGATGCAGATCAAGGAGCTGCTGGGCTCGGCGATCGAGCCCGAATTCGGCGCGCTGCAGGAACGGCCGCGGGAGGTCTATCGCGTGGCGGAGTTGGCGGCGGCCAAGGAAATTCTCGGCTGGCAGCCCAGAACCAATCTTTCCGATGGGTTGCGCATGACGGTCGGCGCCCTCCGCGGTGCCGTGCGCCGGACCTTTGATGGCGCCGCCGCCATTGGTATCTTCCTGGTGTCCTTGGGCGGGGTCCTATGAGCCGCGGAACCGCATGAACCGCGACGGCCAGCGCTGATCGAGAAGGCGATGTCAGAGGTCGGCATGCGATCACCGGACAATGCGTTCCTGGCCTCCCGGATCGGGCGGTTCGACGGCCAGTGCGCCATCGTGACCGGCGCCAGCCGCGGCATCGGCTATGCGATCGCCGCGCTGCTCGCCGAACTTGGTGCTCGGGTCGCCTTGGTCGCGCGCAGCTCCGAGGCAATCGCCGCGGCGGCGGAATCCGCGGGACCCGCCGCCGTAGGCATCGCCTGCGACGTCGCCAGCGATCGCGGGCCGGCGGAAATCGTCGGCAGGGCACTGGCCGGCTTCGCGCGCATCGACATCCTGATCCATTGCGCGGGCGTCATCACCCAGGATGAGATCGCGAAGGCCGATCTCGCGGCGCTGGAGCAGATGTTCCGTGTCAATTCGCTCGCGCCCTATGCGTTGACCCAGGCGGCCCTGCCGGCGCTGAAGCAGACACGCGGACAGGTGCTGTTCATCAACTCTTCGATCCTGGGCGCCGCCGATCTCGGCGGCAGAGGCGGCTATGCCGCCACCAAATACGCCTTGAAGGCGGTCGCGGACAGCCTGCGCAGCGAGGTGAACGAGCACGGGGTGCGGGTCATCTCGATCATGCCCGGCACCACGGCGACGGCGAGCCAGGAGCGGTTGCACGCCATGGCGGGCAAGCCGTACCGGCCGGAACGGCTGCTGCAGCCCGTGGATGTCGCCATGGCCGTCTGCGATGCGCTGGCGATGCCGCGGACGGCGGAGATCACCGACCTCTATATTCGACCGATGCAGAAGCCCTGAGGCTGGAAGGCCTCGGCCCAGGGACGTTCGACTACCGAGTAGTTCGAAGACAACGCAGGCAAGGTGAGGTGAAGGATGAAGGTCGCGATTCTCGCAGGTGGCCTCGGCACGCGGTTGACCGAGGAAACATCCGTGCGGCCGAAGCCGATGGTCGAGATCGGCGGCCGGCCGATCCTTTGGCACATCATGAAGATCTACGAGCGTCACGGCTTCAACGATTTCGTCATCCTCGGCGGCTACAAGGTCGAGGTGATCAAGCAGTATTTCGCCACCTATCGCCAGAACTCCGACGATTTCACCATCGATCTGCAGAGCGGCGAGATCAGGTGGAAGCGAAGCACCACGGAGAAGTGGCGGGTGACCATCCTGGACACCGGCATCAACTCCATGACGGGCGGGCGCATCAAACGCGCACGCGAGGAGCTCGGCGGCGGCACCTTCTGCCTGACCTATGGCGACGGCGTCAGCGACATCGACCTCGGCGCGCTGGTCGCCTTCCACAAGCGCAAGGGCCTGGCGGCGACGGTGACGGCCGTGGTGCCGCCCGGCCGATTCGGCTTTCTCGGCCTCTCCAAGGACCGCGAAACGGTCGATGCCTTCCGCGAGAAGGACCGGCAGGATGTCGGGCTCATCAACGGCGGCTTCTTCGTCTGCGAGCCGAGCGTCTTCGACCTCATCGACGGCGACCTGACGGTGTGGGAGCGCGAGCCGATGGAGCGCCTGGCCCAGAGCGGCCAGCTCGCCGCCTATGTCCATTCCGGCTATTGGCAGAACATGGACACTTTGCGCGACAAGTCAGTGCTCGAGGAAGCCTATGAAAAGGGCGCGCCGTGGCTGGCCGCGTGATTTGCAGCCGCGGCTTGGGGCCGCGGCTTGGGGTCGTCACTTGGGGGTGATGGCTTGGGGTTTGTTGACGGCTTGATCTGGGGAATTTTGCAAGAGGGCAATCATGGCTATCGTTCATTTCGACAGCCGGCTCCCGGATGAGGAGCGGCGCGAACGCCTGTTCAAGGGCGAGATCTTCACTTTCAGCCCGACGACGCACAGCACGGCGCTGGTCGCGCATGCGCGGGGAATGATCGAGCAGGCCTTTGGCCCGCGCGATCCGGAGCATGCCCAGTACGACATGAAGGTCGAGGATTTCGCCGCCCTGTTGGGCAAGCTGAAGCCGGCCTTCATTCATCACCCGACGTCCAAGGAACTGGTGCGCGGCATCATGGAGGATCTCGGCGCCGACCCGGCGCGCACCTATTTCGACGTGCCGAAGATGCGCTCGTCGACCAGCGACGACTACCTGACGACGGGCATCGCGCTGGCCTTTCCGCCGCACCGCGACACCTGGTATTCGGCGCCGCATTGCCAGATCAACTGGTGGATGCCGATCTATCCGATCACGCCCGACAACGGCATGGCGTTCTATCCGTATTATTTCGACCGGCCGATCAAGAAC
>JAEUKU010000147.1 GCA_016794075.1 Rhodospirillaceae bacterium | reverse complement strand
CCGGCTGATGAACGGATGTGCTCACTGTTTCAGGCTTCCTTGCGAGATACCCTGGATGAAATAGCGCTGCAGCACGAAGAACAGGATCAGGCTGGGCAGGCTCAGCACGGTGACGCCCGCCATCGCGACGCTGTAGCCCTCGAGCTGGGTGTGGGTGCCGACCACCGGCGTGAAGGCGGCGATGCCGACGGGCAGCGTCTTCATGCTTTCGTCGAAGGTCACCAGCAGCGGCCAGAGGAAGTTGTTCCAGTTCAGCGTGAAGATGATGACGAAGGCGGCGATCATCGGCGCCCGCGCGAGCGGCAGCGCGATCAGCCAGAACAGGCGGAAATGCCCGGCGCCGTCCATGCGCGCCGCCTCCTCCAGCTCGCTCGGAAAGGTCAGGAAGAACTGGCGGAAGATGTAGACGCTGAAGACGTTGCCGACGGTGGGCAGGATCAGCGCCTGGTAGGAGCTGGCCCAGCCGATCTTGATCATGCCGAGCAGCATGGGGATCACCGAGACTTCCACCGGGATCATCAGCGAGGCGAGGAAGATGCCGAAAATGAGCCCGCGCCCGGGAAAACGCATGCGGGCCAGGGCGTAGCCGGCCATCGCGCCGGCGAGCACGCAGAGGATGGTCGAGACGCTGGCCTGGATCACGCTGTTGATGCCCCAGCGCAGCACCGGGTATTCGAAGACCTTGAGGTAGTTGTCCCAGGTGACGCGCTGCGGCAGCCATTGGATGTCGGCCGTCATCACGTCCTGCGGGAACTTGAAGGAGGTCGACACCATCCACACGAAGGGCAGCGCCCAGAGCACCGCGATGCCCATGCCGAGCAGCCAGATCGGCAGGTCGATCCAGGTCAACCGGCGTTCTTCCAGCCAGTCCTTGGCGCGGTCCAGGGCAGAGAGCTGCGCGATCATCATGCGCGCTCCCGGATGGCGAAACGCTGCGCGATCGTGACAGCCAGGATGACCACGAAGAGCAGCAGGCCGATCGCGGAGGCGTAGCCGAAGAGCTGCCGCTGGATGGCCGTGTTGTAGATGTAGTAGATCGGCGAGGAGGAGGCGCCGGCCGGCCCGCCATTGGTCATCACATAGACCTGACTGAAGATGCGCAGCGTGGAGATCAGCTGCAGCGTGATCACCATGGAGATGACGGGGCGCAGATGCGGCAGGATCACGAACCAGAAGCGCTGGAATCGATTGGCTCCGTCGACCGTCGCCGCCTCGGTGATGTCGCGCGGGATGTCCTGCAAGGCGGCCAGGAACAGCACGAAAGCGAGCCCCAGATCCCACCAGATCGAAGCGATGCTCACTCCCACCAGAGACCAGTCGGGCGAGGTCAGCCAGGGAATCTGCCCGAAGCCGAGATATGAAATGTAGTGATTGATCAGGCCGAACTGCGTGTCCAGCAGCCAGACCCAGACCAGGCCGATCACGGTCGCCGAGACGACGTTGGGCGCGAAGAACAAAGTGCGCGCCAGGCTGGAGAGCGGGTAGCGCTGGTTGACGAAGAGCGCGAAGACCAGGCCGAGAACGGTGACACCCGGCACGATGATGGCGCCGTAGAACAGTACGTTCTTGAAGGCCACCGCCACCCAATGGTCGGCAAAGGCGGCGGTGAAATTGTCGAACCCGACCCAGCGCGGCTTGCCGATGATGCTCCACTTGGTGAAGGCGACATAAGCGCCGAACAGCACGGGCAGGATGTTGAACAGGAAGAACGGCAAGGCGAAGAAGCCGACGAAGGCATAGCCGATCCAATCGGTGGCGTGCCGCTCCGCCTCCGCCGCTGCCGGCGTATGCGCAAGGGTCGCCTGCGATGTGGAATGATCGACCATGCCTGTCGTCGTGCTCCCGGAGGAAGGATCGGATGGGCCCGAACAGGCCCATCCTTCCTGTTTGATCAGCCTTCGTCGAGGTCCGCCTGCCACTGCGTCTGGATTGCCGCCATGGCGTCGTCGATCGAGACCTGGTTGTTCCAAACGCCTTCCAGGGTCTTGGCCAGGAAGTTGCCGCCCGAGTAGATGGTGAAGTTCGGGCCGTTCACGACCGGGATCTCGCCGATCGTGGCGATTTCCATGCCGTCGATGAAGGAGCCGCGCACCGACCAGGGATGGCCGGCGGTCTTGTAATCCTCGCGCGAGAGGATCGACTTGCGCGGCGAGGCACCGCGGCCGACGGTGGTCCATTCGAAGCTGTTGTCGGACAGCCACTTCACCGCCTGCATGGTGGCCTCGTAGCGGGCGGTATCCTGCTGCGCATAGAGTTCCAGGCCGCCCATCTCGAAGTAGGTGATGTGCTTGCCGCCGATATTCGGGAACAAGGCGGTCTTGAACGGCAGGTT
>JAEUKU010000137.1 GCA_016794075.1 Rhodospirillaceae bacterium | reverse complement strand
CTCGGACACCACGACACCATGCTCGCCCTTCCGCGCCAGCACGCCATAGGGGAAGGCGAGGCCTTGCGCGATGCAATCCGGCTTGCCGGTGGCAAGGTCGTAGCGCCAGAGCGAACCGCTGCTGCCCTTCTCCATCAGGTCGACAACCCAGTCGCTGGGCTTGTGACGCGCCGAGCCCTGGCAGACATAGAGCGTCGACGCGCCGTCGAAGGCCAGCGCGGTCGGGCATTTCAGCCCCGCCGGCGGCGCCAGTTCGCGCAGGTCGCCATTGTCGGAAAGCAGCACCAGCCGGCCGTCATCGAGGCCGATCGCCAGCGGCCCGCCGGGCAACGCCGCCAGGGCCGTCACCGGCACATCGAAGCTTGCCACCTCGCCGGTCTTGGCGTCCGCGCCGGCCTTGATGCCGATGACCTCGCCGCCCGTCGAATAGAACAGGTACTCGCCGTTGCCGCACAGATTGTCTGGCGCGTCCGCTTCCAGCAGAACTGCCGCCTCCTCCAGCGCGTTGTTGGGCTTCAGCGCGCCGTCCATCGGCGGGATGGTGACCGCCTTGCCGCGGAAGATGTCGAGGATGGGATCGAAGATCATGGCTTGGCCCCCCAATAGGAGCCGATCCCCGTCCAGGTCGGATCGGCGTTGGGGATGCGATAGCGCCCGACGCGGTTGTTGAGGATGCCGCCGATATAGAGATGCCCCTTGTGCTCGCGCATCGAGGTCACCATCGGATGCGCATGGCCGCCGAGATCGCCCATCGCTGCGATGATCCTGCCGCTCTCGTCGAATTTCACCACGCCGCCGGTATTGATGTTGGGGAACAGCCATTCGTCCATCGGCAGGCGCCGGGTCATGCGCTTGCGATAGCCCGGATGACGCAAGGCGAGGTCGAAGCTCGGCGTGCGCATGCCGAGCCAGGCCATCCAGTAGGTGCCGTCGGAGGCGCGGTTGATGTTGTCCGGGTAGCCGGGCATGTCCTTGATCACGCACTCGACCTGCCCCTTCTTCGGCCCGTCGAACCAGTAGCGGTGCACGCGGCAGGCCCAGGATTCGGCCATGAACAGCGACTGCCCGTCATGGGCGATGCACACGCCGTTGGCGTAGCGGTATTTGTCGAGAACGGTCTCGGTCTTGCCGGTCTTGGGGTCGTAGCAGAGCAGGCGCCCGGTCGGCCGGCTCTCGATCGAATCCAGCGCCCACTCATGCGCGTCATAGCGCGTGGTGGAATCGGTGAAGAAGATGCGGCCATCCGGCGCCACGTCGCAATCGTTCGGGTCGCGCAGCCGGGCGTCGTCGACGACGGAAGTCCAGGAGCGCTTGGTCTCCGCCGAGAGCTTGGTCACTTCGCCCTTGGGCGAGATGGAATAGAGCCCCATGGCGCCGACGCAGGAGAGCAGGTTGCCCTCCTTGTCGAAGGCGAGGCCGAGCGGGAACCCGCCGGTATGGGCGAAAACCTCGGAGCGTTTGTAGTCGGGCGCGAAAAAGCGGATGATCTCGCCGTGCCGCGTGCCGCAATAAAGGTGATCGTCGCGGTCGAGGATGACGTCCTCCGGCCCCTCCAGCTCGCCCAAACCGATATGCTCGGCCTCCGACAGGCGGTTGTCCAAGGCGTAGGGCGTGCCCGAGCCGGGCTCCGCCGATTGCGTTGCGCCCATGCGGTGGTGGATCGGCGCGACATAGACCTCGTTCAACACCTTGTGCCGGTTCTTCAGCCAGCGGATGTCGAGCACCACGGCGACCGCGAGCATGATGCCGAGCACCATCTGGTTGAAGCCGGTGCCGAAGCCAAGGCGGATCAACCCATTGGTCATCACCAGTACGATGATGGCGCCCATCACGCCCTTGGCGATCGAGCCGCGCCCGCCGCCGAGGCTGTTGCCGCCGACGACCGCGGCGGTGAGCGCCAGAATCTCCAACCCCGAGCCGGTTCCGGGGCCGGCACCGCTCAGCCGGCAGGCGATCAGGAACCCGGCGATGCCGCAGCACAATCCGGAGATGACATAGGTCAGGAACACCGTGCGCTTGACCTGGATGCCCGAATTGAAGGCCGAGCGCCGCGACCCGCCGACGGCAAGAATGTGCCAGCCGGGGCGCGAGCGGGTGATGGCGACGTGGGCAATGACGGCGATGACGATGGCGGTCAGCACGGCGATGGAAAAGCCATAGACCGTGCCGTCGCCGATGAAATCCCAGACATCGGACATCATCATCGAGGATTGGATCGCGGTGCCGTAATCGATCACCAGGATGTCGAAAACGGCGCGGCCGATGATGAAGGTGACCAGCGTGGTCAGGAACGCCCGCATCCGCATATAGCCGACGAGATAGCCGTTGACCGCGCCGAACAGCACGCCGACCAGCAGGGCCGCGCAGAGCGCCGCCCAGACCGGCAGGCCGAGGATGAAGAAGCTGCCAACCGAGGCGAAACAGGCCAGCGCGAAGATGGAGCCGACCGAAAGGTCGATGCCGCCGCCCAGCATGACGATGGTGAGGCCGGTGACGACGATGGAGAACTCGCCGAGCTGGCGGGTGGAATCGGTGAGCGATTGCGGCTTGAAAAAGCCGTTGATGGCGGTGCCGAAGCCGACGACGGTAATGACCAGCGCCAAGAACGGGATCGCATTGTCCGTCCAGCGCTTGGTGAGGATCTCGCCGATCAGGTGATCGGGGATCAGGTTGTAGCGCAGGCGCAGCGCCCGCTCTCGCAAGGTCATCGGTGGGTCCGCCGGTGAGATCCGAAGAGGACCGGCCCGGGGATTGCGCCCCGGGCCGGGTGGTTCAGTCGAAAGAGCCGGCGCCTATTGCTGCGCCGCCTGCAGGGTCTTCAGGTCCCAGCAGGTGTCCGGCCTGAGGTCGGCCTTCGTCCAGGCCTGCTCCAGCGTGTAGATGTAGGTCGCGGCCGTGCCGGCCGGCTGGCCGCTCTGCAGCAGGTATTTGATGATGGCGTTCATGTCGCGGGACTGGCCGCGCAGGTCGGTCATCACCACGGCGCCGAAGGTGCCGTCGTTGATGTAGTTGCAGTCGATGGTCTCGCCGCCGCCGGTGGTGACGAGGAAGACCTTG
>JAEUKU010000127.1 GCA_016794075.1 Rhodospirillaceae bacterium | reverse complement strand
GCCATGCTGCAATCCCTCGACCAGCCGATGCCGCCGGAATTCGTCGACTGGTTCGCCATCGAGCGGGTCGAGGGGCGCGAGCTCGATGTCGGCTTCTACCGCCACTGGCTCGACCCGACCAAGCCCTTCATCGAGACGGTGGCGAAGCCGGCCCATGGCGTGGTGATGACCTCGGCGACCTTGACCGACGGGTCGGGCAGCGCGCAGGCCTGGGAGGCGGCGGAGCAGCGCGTCGGCGCGCGGCACCTGGTCACGCCGGCCTTGCGCGTGCGCGTACCCTCGCCCTTCGATTACGCCAGGCAGACGCGGGTCTTCATCGTCACCGACATCCAGCGCAACGATTTCGACCAGATCGCCGCCGCCTATCGCGAGCTGTTCCTGGCGTCCGGCGGCGGCGCGCTCGGCCTGTTCACCGCCATCGCGCGACTGCGCGAGGTGCATCGCCGCATCGCGCCGGCGCTGGAACAGGCCGGGCTCGACCTGCTCGCCCAGCATGTCGACGCCATGAGCACCGCCTCGCTCATCGACATCTTCCGCGGCGAGCGCGATGCCTGCCTGCTCGGCACCGATGCGGTGCGCGATGGCGTCGACGTGCCCGGCCCCGCTCTCCGCCTCATCGTCTTCGACAGAGTCCCCTGGCCGCGGCCGCATCTGCTGCACCGCGCGCGCAAGAGCGTCTTCGGCGGCGCCGATTACGACGACCAGCTGGTGCGGCTGAAGCTGAAGCAGGCCTTCGGGCGGCTGATCCGCCGCGCCGACGATCACGGCGTGTTCGTGCTGCTCGACCGCGCCATGCCGTCCCGCCTGCTCTCCGCCTTTCCGGCGGAGATCCAGGTGGAGCGCATCGGCCTCGCCGAGGTCATCGCGAAGACGAAGGACTTCCTCGCCGCCTATCCGACATTGAGATAGTCGAGCAGCCACGACAGCGTCACCACCGAGGCCAGCGTGCTGCCGAGGATGATGCCGGTGGCGCGGCGCACATAGACCTGCTGCTGCGCGGCGAGCACGAAGACCAGCGAGCCGGTGGGCAATGCCGCCATCAGCAGCAGCACGTCGCGCCACAAAGGCGCGAGGTCGACCAGCCACAGCACGATGGCGAAGGTCGCCAGCGGATGCAGGATCAGCTTCAGGGCGGAGAGCACGCCGACCTCGGTCAGGTCGCCCTTGAAGCTCTTGCCGACCATGAACAATCCCATGGCGAAGAGGGCCGCCGGGGGTGCTGCCGCGCCGATGATGTCGCAGAAGGTGAGCAGCGGCTTCGGCACCTCCAGCTGCAGCGCCGAACTGAGGATGCCGGCGATGGCCGAGAGCACCAGCGGCGAGCGGAACACGCCGGCGAGCGCGTCGCGCGCCACATGCAGCAGGTGGCTGCCTTCGCTGCGCTCCGCCTCGATCCACAGGATGTAGAGGCCCATGATGAGCGCGCCGTTCACCACCGTCGCCAGGATGGCGGGCAGGGCCGCGCTCTGGCCGAAGGCGGTGATGGCGAGCGGGATGCCCATGTAGCCGGTGTTGGAGAACAGCCCGGCCATGTTCTGCACCGCCAGCGCGGCGCCGCGTGCGCCGAAGATGAAGCGCCCGACGACGAAGGCGGCGATGCCGGTCACCGCCATGCTGAGCAGGAAGGCGCCGAGATAGGGCCAGTTCAGGATCTCGTCCAGTTCCACCTTGGCCAGCGAGCCGAAGAACAAGGCCGGCAAGGCGGCGTAATAGACGAAGCCGTTCAGCGCCTCGCTGCCGCCCTGACCCAGCAGCTTGAACCGGCCGCACAGATAGCCCGCGAGGACGATGGCGAAAACCGGGATGACGACGTTGACGACGGCCTGCATGGGGCTTCCTTGAAGATGGGCGACCTTGGCAGAGCCGCGCGAACACGTCCAGGCCGGGACGGAGCGGGCTTGAGTTTCCGTCCGCTGTCGCTAGAGTCGCGGCCGGAAACGTGCAGGAAAGAGACCCGTCTTATGATCGATCACCACGCCGCCTTGATCTATGTCATGGTCGTGATGTCCGCCTCCGACCAGAGCATGCCGGATTCGGAACTGAGCGAGATGACCGACCTGGTGGTGCATCTGCCGATCTTCCGCGATTTCGACAAATCGCTGATCGCCAAGACCTCGGCCGCCTGCGTCGACATGCTGAAGGGCGCGGACGGGCTGGACAAGATCCTGAAGCTGGTCCGCGACGGCCTGCCGGAGAAGCTGCGCGAGACGGCCTATGCGCTGGCCTGCGACGTCGCCGCCGCCGACGGCAAGGTGACGGTCGAGGAATCGCGCCTGCTCGAGATGATCCGCTACGAGCTGCAGATCGGCAAGCTGGTCGCCGCCGCCATCGAACGCGGCGCCCGCGCGCGGCATCTGACGCTGTAGCTTCGGTTCAAGGTTCCCCACTTCGTCATCACCGGGCGAAGACCCGGTGATCCAAGTTCGCGTCCGTCGCTGGATGGAAAACTGGATTGCCGGGTCAAGCCCGGCAATGACGAAATGAGGGCGTGCCTATACCGGCTGCGTCTTCGCGTAGGCGAAGTACAGCTCGCGCGCCTTGCGGTAGACCGGGCCGGGCTGGAAGTCGCGCGATTCATAGCGGGTGATCGGCAGCACCTTGGCGTAGTTGCCGGTCGAGAACATCTCGTCGCAGCTGTCGAGATCCTGCGGTCGCAGGTCACGCTCCTCGGCCTGGATGCCGTTTTCGCGCAGCAGCTTCAGCACGCGTTGCCGGGTGATGCCGTTCAGGAAAGTGCCGTTCGGCTTCGGCGTCAGCGCCACGCCGTCCTTCACGATGAACAGGTTGGCGCCGGAGAATTCGGCGACGAAGCCGTCGGGACCGACCATCACCGCCTCGTCATAGCCGCGGCTTTGCGCTTCCGCCTGGGCGCGGCCGGCTTGCGCATAGAGCGCGACAGCCTTGGCGTCGGTCGGCGCCATGTCGGGGCCGGGGCGACGGAATTTCGACAGGCAGGCCGACATCGTCCCGGGCTGCGGCAGCGGCGTCAGGCTGAGCGAGATGACGATGCGCGTCGAGGCCGGGTCGGGAACCAGCCCGCCTTTTTCCGCCCACATGAAGGGGCGCAGATAGAGCGGCGAGCCGGCGGGGAACTTGCGGATGCCCTCGCGCAGGATCGCCTCGATCTCCTTGGCGCTCATCGGCGATTTGAGGCCGATATTGGCGGCGGAGCGCACCGCGCGCTCGCAATGCAGATCGAGGTCCGGCGCATAGCCGTCGAAGGCGCGCGCGCCGTCGAAGATGGCGGCACCCAGCCAGATGGCCTGGTCCCAGGTCTTCATGATGGCCGGGTCGCCCTCGACCCAGGCGCCGTCGATCCAGTTCAGCTTGTCCACGTCATGCACCCTTGTCTCGATCCGCTCTCGCGCCCGAGCATAGCCGCTGCAGGCGCCGCAGGCGAGGCGGCGAAAGTTCGGCGAGGCTTGCGAAACGCGTATCGGTACAAATGCGCCGCAAAGCAAACGGGCGACCGGCCTGGACCGATCGCCCGCTCCCCAAGTCGGCGTAGCCGACATCTTTTGCCCGTCGGCGTAGCCGACATCTTTGAACTCGTCGGCGTAGCCGACATCTTTTGCCCGCCGGCGCCGCCGACGCGGCTAAGGCATCGTCACGGCCGATGCCTGTTGGTGCCTCACTGGCTGGCCCACACCACGCGGGCGATCCAGCGGATCTCGGAGTTCTTCAGGAACGAGCCGCTGGAACTGTCGGTGGGCGATTCGAGATAGAGGCCTTCCGCTTCCTGGCGGCCGACGCGGCGCAGCAGGACGGCGCCCGCGGCGGTGCCGACGACGATGCGGTCGCCGCGGCGCACTTCGGCTTCCGGCGAGGCGATGATCAGGTCGCCGTCGCGATAGACCGGGTCGAATTCGTGGCCGTTGATCTCGATGGCGAAGGCGGTGCGATCGACGATGCCGGGCGCGTTGACCCGGCCCCAGGCGCTGCCCGTGGGCTGGCCGCTCTGGTCGAAGCAGGCTTCGCCGGCGATGCGCGACAGGGCGACGACCGGGATCGACTTGCCGACGGCGCCGCGGCCGGCCAGCTTGCCGCCGGTGAAGGTGGCGCCCTCGCCGCTGCCGGGCGCCCCGGTCAGGGTGACGAAGCTGGCGAAGCTCTCGCCGGTCACGGTCAGGATCTTGGCCACCGATTCGGTGGACGGCCAGCGCGGGCGGCCCTCGCGGGTGATCCGCTTGCTGGGGTTGAAGGCGGTCGGGTCGAGGCCGGCGCGGCGCGCCAGGCCGGAGGCAGAAAGTCCGTGCTTGGCCGCCAGGCGGTCAATGCCGCGCCAGACGTCGGCATGTTGCAGCATGGGAACCAAACCGGGCCGCTGGGCGGCCTCGGCAACGCGTTCCGGCGCTCCGCGATCTGCTGCCGTCAGCATCATTTCCTCCTTTGGGAACCGTCACTTGAGGTCCCATGATCGGTCAAATTCAGGCCGTTACCGCCTGCATCACCATCAATGTACCCCCATTCAGACTGAAAATATTCTGCTCTTCCGTATAGGTAGGACCGGCCAAAAGGCGTAGGCCGTGCCTTGCCCGGCCGCACGCCCGGGCCCGGTTTTGCTGCTCCCGGCAAGCTGGTATAGCTGCGCGAACGCAAAGGCGGGGGCTGGCTCCAGATGGACTTATTTTCCGGGCTGACGCGGCTGCTGCGGTGCCTGCCGCCGGAGGCCGCCCATCGGCTTGCCCTGCGCGCCCTGGCGCTCGGCCTGGTTCCCGGCGAGAGGGGGCCGGACGACCCCCGGCTGCGGGTCTCCGTGTTGGGCCTGGATTTCGCCAATCCGGTCGGCCTCGCCGCTGGCTTCGACAAGAACGCGGCTGTGTGGCGCCCGGCGCTACGCCTCGGCTTCGGCTTCGTCGAGGTCGGCAGCGTCACCCCGAGGCCGCAGCCCGGCAACCCCAAGCCGCGGTTGTTCCGCCTGGCCGCCGACGGCGCCGTCATCAACCGCATGGGCTTCAACAATGACGGCGTGCCGGCGATGGCCGCGCGCCTCGCCGGGCGGCGCCGCGGCGACGGCATCCTCGGCATCAATCTCGGCAAGAACAAGGAGACGGCGGACGCCGCCGCCGATTACGAGATCGGCGCGGCGCAACTCGGGCCCATGGCCGACTACGTCGTCATCAACGTCTCTTCGCCGAACACGCCCGGCCTGCGCGCCCTGCAGGGCAAGGCGCCGTTGCAGGAGCTGGTCGGCCGCACGCACCGCGCGCTCGCCGCTGCCTGTGCCGGCAAGATGCCGCCGCTCCTCCTGAAGATCGCGCCCGATCTGCAGGACCAGGACCTGGAGGATATCGCCGCGGTGGCGCTGCAGGGGGAACTCGCCGGCCTCATCGTCAGCAACACCACGATCGCCCGCCCGGCCGGCCTCGATCCGCGTTACGCGAAAGAAGCGGGGGGCTTGAGCGGCCGGCCGCTTTTCGCGCCCTCGACCGAGATCCTGCGGCGGGTCTACCGTCTGACCCAGGGCAGACTGCCCCTGATCGGCGTCGGCGGCATCGCCAATGGGGCGGACGCCTATGCCAAGATCCGCGCCGGCGCCTCGCTGGTGCAGCTCTATTCCGCCCTGGTCTTCGCCGGCCCCGGCCTGGTGCAGCGCATCAAGCGCGAGCTCGTCGCCTGTTTGGAGCGCGACGGCCTGCCCTCGGTCGCGGCGGCGATCGGGGCCGATCACCGCTGAGCGGCGACGCCAAGCTTAATCCGGCATTAACCACGATGTTCTAGGACTGACGCCAAGATGATCACCGGACTTCGCCGGCTTCTGCCCTGCCTGATCTACCTGCTGCCCGCGGCCCTGATCGCCTTCGGGCTGCCGATCTACGTCCCGTCCGTCACCGCGATGGAGGCGCTGTTGTTCGGCGGCTTGGCGCTGCTCGCGGGCGCGGTCATCCATCTCGCCCTGGAGCTGGTCGAGGCGCAGCGCCTGACCCGCAGCCGCATCTCCGGCGCGCTCGAGGCGCTGTCGCATGGCGAGCGCCTGCAGCGCCGCCTGGAAGGCGAGCTGGGGCAGATGCGCCACGCCCTCATCGACCTGCAATCGCGCCCGGCCCAGGATGTCGGCGAAGTGGTCGCGGAAGTCAAAGTGCTGCAATCGCTGATCGAGCGCCTCTACAGCGCGCGCAGCGGCACCTCCGGTATAGCCGCGGCGCCGCCGCCCAGCCTGAAACCGAGCGTCGATCCGGCCGGTGGTGCGCCCGCCACGCCGCCGCCCCAAGGGTTTGGCGCCGGCCAGAACGCTGCCGCCGGGTCGCTGCCGATGCCGCCGATCGCCGAGGGATTGGACGAGCAGGCCATCCTCGATCTCGTGCGCGAGGGCCTGCGCGAGAACGCGGTGGAACTCGCACTGCAGCCGATCGTCAGCCTGCCGCAGCGCAAACGGCGCTATTTCGAGTGCTATTCGCGGGTGCGCACGCGCGACGGCAAGATCATCGTGCCGGAGCAATATCTCGACGTCGCCGAGCGCTACGGCCTGCTGACCGCCATCGACAACCTGCTGCTGTTCCGCTGCATCCAGACGCTCCGGCGCATCCGCAAGAGCAACGCCAATCTCGGCTTCTTCCTCAACATCTCGCCGCATACGCTGGTCGACCGCGGTTTCTTCCGCGACTTCATCCAGCTGATGGCGCAGAACATCGAGCTGGCGCCGGCCCTCGTCTTCGAGTTCCCGCAGCGCGCCTTGGCTCAGGCCGACGATTCGCTGTGGAAGGATCTCGAGCGGCTGGCGCAGATGGGCTTCCGCTTCTCGCTCGACCAGGTCACCGATCTCGACATCGACGCCTCGGAATTGTCGGCGCGGCATTTCCGCTTCCTCAAGCTGGACGCCGCCCGCGTGCTCGACGCGGCGCGCCAGGGCCTCTTCGGCTCCGACCCGAAGATGCTGAAGCGCACGCTCGATTCCTACGCCATCGACCTGGTAGTCGAGCGCATCGAGAGCGAGCCGATGCTGCTCGAATTGCTGGATTTGCAGATCGATTTCGGGCAAGGCTACCTCTTCGGCGAGCCGCGCATCGCCAAGAGCGAGACCGCGGCGAGCTGAGCCTATCGGCCCCCATTCAGATCCCGCGACCGACCTCATGACTTTTCCCACGCGCGTCCTCCGCGGCCTCGGCGAGATCGCGCATTCCTACGA
>JAEUKU010000099.1 GCA_016794075.1 Rhodospirillaceae bacterium | reverse complement strand
TCCGGCGCCAGCCGGATGTGGGGCGGCCGTTTCGGCGGCGGCCCGGCCGAGATCATGCAGCAGATTAACGCCTCCATCGACGTCGACAAGCGCCTCTACAAGGAGGACATCGAAGGCTCGCTGGCCCATGCCGCCATGCTGGTTCGGCAGGGCATCCTGACCGCGGCCGACGGTGCCGCCATCGCCGACGGCCTGAAGCGCATCCGCACGGAAATCGACGAAGGCCGCTTCGAGTTCCAGGTGGCGCTGGAAGACATCCACATGAACGTGGAATCGCGGCTGAAGGACCTGATCGGCGACGCCGCCGGCCGGCTGCACACGGCGCGCTCGCGCAACGACCAGGTGGCGACCGACTTCCGCCTCTGGGTGCGCCGCGCCGTCGACCAGCTCTCGCTCGAGCTGAAGGACCTGATCCACGCGCTGATCGACCGCGCGGAGGAGCATGCCGGCACCGTGATGCCTGGCTACACCCATCTGCAGCCGGCGCAGCCGGTCACCTTCGGCCATCATCTGCTCGCCTATGTCGAGATGCTGGGCCGCGATCTCGGGCGGCTGGCGGACTGCCGCAAGCGGCTGAACGAATGCCCGCTCGGCGCGGCGGCCCTTGCCGGCACCTCTTTCCCGATCGACCGCCACGCGACCGCGGCGGCGCTCGGCTTCGACCGGCCGACGGCCAATTCCATGGACAGCGTGTCGAGCCGCGACTTCGCGCTGGAATATCTGGCCGCGCTCTCCATCCTCGGCGTGCACCTGTCGCGCTTCGCCGAGGAGGTCGTGATCTGGATGAGCGATGGGTTCCGCTTCGTCGCCTTGAGCGACGCCTATACCACCGGTTCCTCGATCATGCCGCAGAAGCGCAACCCGGACGCGGCCGAGCTGGTGCGCGGCAAGGTCGGGCAGATCGTCGGCGCGCTGACGCAGCTGCTGATCATCGTCAAAGGCCTGCCGTTGAGCTACGGCAAGGATCTGCAGGACGACAAGGCGCCGACCTTCGCCGCCAGCGACGCCATGGCGCTGTGCGTCGCCGCCACGGCGGGCATGGTGCGCGACATGACGGTGAACGGGGCGCGTATGCGCCAGGCAACAGACGGCGGGTTCCTGACCGCGACCGATCTGGCCGACTGGCTGGTGCGCGCGCTCGGCCTGCCCTTCCGCAGCGCCCATCACGTGACCGGCGAGCTGGTGCGCCTGGCCGAGAGCCGGGACTGCCGGCTGCAGGACCTTTCGCTCAAGGACATGCAGGGGGTGGAGAAGCGGATCACCGATGCGGTATTCTCCGTCCTCGGCGTCGATCAATCGGTGGCGAGCCGGACGTCCTTCGGCGGCACCGCGCCGGAGAATGTGCGCCAGGCGGCCAGGGCAGCGCGGGAGCGTTTCGCATGATGAAGTCGAGGACATATGGCCGCTGGGCGATCCTGGCGCTGTGCGGGGCGTTGGCGCTCGCGCCGGCCGCCTGCGGCAAGAAGGGTCCGCCCCAGCTGCCGCCCGGCCAGACCGACCAGTTCCCGGAGCAATATCCCAAATCCACCGACCCGCAGCAGGGCATCTTCAACTAGCGCGCCGCCGAGAGTCACCCACCGCATGAGCCATTTCCGCTATGTCGACGGCGAGCTGCACGTCGAGGCAGTTCCGGTCCGGCGAATCGCCGCCGAAATCGGTACGCCGTTCTACTGCTATTCGAGCGCGACGCTGATCGACAACTACCAGGCCTATGCCAAGGCCCTCGGCGCGCTCGGGGTCGATGTTTTCTACTCGCTGAAGGCCAATTCCAACCAGGCGGTGATCCGCACCCTGGCCAAGGCCGGAGCCGGGGCGGACGTGGTTTCGGTGGGCGAGATGCACCGCGCGCTGAAGGCGGGCGTTCCAGCCGGCAGGATCGTCTTCGCCGGGGTCGGCAAGACGCGGGCCGAGATGCGGGCGGCGCTGGAGGCCGGCATCTACCAGTTCAACGTCGAATCCGCCGGCGAGCTCGAGGCGCTGAACGAAGTCGCCAGCGCGCTGGGCCGGAAGGCGCCGGTGACGCTGCGCATCAATCCCGACGTCGACGCCAAGACCCACGCGAAGATCTCCACCGGCAAATCCGAGAACAAGTTCGGCATCGACATCGACCAGGCGGCGCAGGTCTATTCCGCCGCGTCGCGCATGCCGGGCATCGAGATCCTCGGCCTCGCCGTCCATATCGGCTCGCAGCTGACCGACATCGCGCCCTATCGCGCCGCCTTCGCCAAGATCGCCGAGCTCACGAGCACCTTGCGCAAGGGCGGGATGAAGGTGGAGCGCATCGACCTCGGCGGCGGTGTCGGCATCGCCTATCGCGACGAGACGCCGATCCCGCTCGAAGACTACGCGCGGCTGGTGCGCGAGGTGATCCAGCCGCTGGCTACCCGGATCGAGATCGAGCCGGGCCGCTCCATCGTCGGCAATGCCGGCATCCTGGTCTCCGAGGTCGTCAGCGTGAAGGAGGGCGTCAGTCGCACATTCGTGATCGTCGATGCGGCGATGAACGACCTCATCCGCCCGACGCTCTACGACGCCTATCACGCGATCCTCACGGTGAAGGAACCCGCGAAAAATGCACCGGTCGAGCCGGCCGACGTGGTCGGGCCGATCTGCGAGACCGGCGACCGCTTCGCCGAGCAGCGGCCGCTGCCGCCCCTCGCCCCCGGCGACCTGCTGGCCTTCATGACCGCCGGGGCCTATGGCGCGGTCATGTCCTCGACCTACAACACCCGCCTGCCCGCGGCCGAGGTGCTGGTCCGGGGAGACCGGTTCGACGTGGTCCGCCCGCGGCCCAATTATGACCACATTATCGGGCTAGACAGGGTGCCGGACTGGCTCTCGTAATCGGACACCCAGTTCGCTACATTAGTTGTTAGGCCTGTATTGATAGGCTGTGGCCACCCGTCGAGAAAGCCGGTGTGAGCATGGACCGACCGAACGCGCAGCTGCAAGCCGAAGCCGCCCGCGCCCGCGCAGCGGCGCTGCCGTTCCGCATCCGCGCCTGGGCCGGATTGGCCCGGTGGCTGTTGGTTCTGGAGCGGGCGTTGCTGGCGCTGGCCCCGGCGGCGGCTGTCTTCGCCGTCTTTGCCGCCCTCGCCCTCTACGACGTCTTTTCCCTGCTGCCCCTGTGGCTGCATTGGGCGCTGCTTGGATTGTTCGCCGCCGGCTTCGCCGCCGCCTTGTGGCTCGGCCTGCGCCGCTGGCGCTGGCCCAGCCACGACGAGGCGCTGCACCGGCTGGAGGCCGATAGCGGGCTCAGCCACCGACCGCTCACCCACCTGGAGGACCGCCAGGCCAGCAACCTGGTCGACCCCTGGGCGGCGGTCCTGTGGGCGCAGCACCGCAAGCGCCTGCTGGCGGGGTTGAGCCAGCTGCACCTCGCCCCGCCGCGCAGCGACTTGGCGCGGCGCGACCCGATGGCGTTGCGCGGCCTGGTCCTGGTGCTGCTCGCGCTCGGCATCGGTCTCGCCTGGGAGCAATCGGGCGATCGCCTGGTCGCCGCCGCGGTGCCGCAGGCGCGGATCAGCGGCGACCTGTCGACGATCGTCGTCGAAGCCTGGATCACGCCGCCGGACTACACCCGGCTTGCCCCCATCGCGTTGAAATCGGACACCACGGCCGGCACCGGGAAGGCCGAGCTCGCCCCGATCGAGATTCCCGTCGGCAGCAAGCTGCTGACCCAGATCCAGGGACTTGGCAGCGCAGCCGAACTCAGTGCCAATGGGACCACCCAGCCGATGCAGGCGCTCGACGCCGAAACCCAGCGCGCCGAGGTGACCCTGACCAAGGGCGAGCGCATCGGCATCGCCGGCGGCGGACTCGACATCTCCTGGCCGATCGCGCTGAAACCCGACCTGGCCCCCAGCGCCACGCTGGAAGAGCCGCAGGTCACCGAGCGCGCCGCGCTGCGGCTGAACTATGGCGGCAGCGACGATTTCGGCGTCTCCGACATGCGCCTCGTCATCACCCAGGGCCAGGAAAGCCTGGAACTGCAGCTCACCATGCAAGGCGCCGATCCGCGCCAGGTCAAGGGCGCGTCGTTCCAGGACCTGACTGCGCATCCCTGGGCCGGCCTGGCCGTGGAGCTGCGCGCCATCGCCCGCGACGCGCTGGGCCAGATCGGCGCCTCGGCGCCGGTCGCCATGACCCTGCCGGAGCGCAAGTTCTACCATCCGGTGGCGCGTGCCATCATCGAGCAGCGCAAGAAGCTGGCGGAGAATGCCGGCAACGCCCGCCCGGTGGCCCGTCAGCTGCGCCAGCTGCAGCGGCAGCCGGAGGCCTTCGACGGCGACATTGTCACCCACATGGCGCTGGACTTCGCCGCCAACCGCCTCAACCCGCGCGACGGCAACCCCCTCGCCAAGGAAGAGCTGGCGGAGATCCAGCAATTGATGTGGGACACCGCGCTGGCGCTCGAGGATGGCGGCGTCAGCATGGCGATGCGCGAATTGCGCCGCCTGCAGCGGGAGCTGGAAGAGGCGCTGGCGCGCGGCGCCTCCGACGAGGAGATCGAGCGCCTGATGAACGAGCTGCAGCAGGCGATGAACGAATACCTGCGCCAGATGCAGGAGCAGATGCAGCAGGCGATGGAGCGCGGCATGCCGATGGGCCGGATGAACCCGGATGCGCTGACGCTCTCGCAACAGGATCTGAATGAGATGCTGAACCAGGCGCGACGCATGGCGCAGAGCGGCTCGCGCGATTCCGCGCAGCAGATGCTGCAGCAGCTGCAGAACATGCTGGAGAACCTGCAGATGGGCATGCCGATGCCGGGCCAAGGCAACGGCGAGGCGCAGCAGATGCTGAACGAGCTCGGCCGCATGATGCAGCAGCAGCAGCAATTGCTGCAGGACACCTTCCGCGCCCAGCGCGGCCAGCAGCCGGGCGAGCAACCGGGCGAAGGCCAGGGCGAAGGTGGCGGCGCCGGTCCCGGCGGCCCCTACGGCCAGGGCGCCGCGGCGCAGGACCAGCTGCGCCAGCAGCTGGGCGACCTCATGCGGCGCTTCTCCAACATGACGGGCAGCATCCCGCAGGGCATCGGCCAGGCGGAGCAATCGATGCGCGGCGCGGTCGATTCCCTGCGCGGACAGGATCTCGATTCCGCGGCACAGTCCCAGAACGACGCGCTCGAGCAGATGCAGCAGGGCCTGCAGCAGATGAACCAGGCGATGCAGCAGATGTCCGGATTCCGCGGGCCGGGCCAGCGCGACCCGATGGACCCCTTCGGCCGCTCCTATGACAACGAAGAGGGGCCGGGCGGCGACGCCTTCGCGCGCGAAGGCACCGATGTGGTGCCGCCGGGGAGCGAGCTGGAGCGCAGTCGGCAGATCTTCGAGGAACTGCGCCAGCGCCGCAACGAGACCGGCCGGCCGAAGCTCGAGCGCGACTATCTCGACCGCCTGCTGCGCCAGTTCTAGGCGCGATTCCTCCGGCCCAGGGCGACGATCATGAAAACGGCCGCGGCGATGCCGACCGTGACCGGCAATCCGTAGGTCGGCCACTGGTCCAGTGCCGCGCCGGACAGGACCGGCCCGCTGATCGATCCCATCTCGTAGAGCATGACGAAGGCGGCGTTCGCCGCCGCCAGCTGCGCCGAAGGAAAACGCTCGCCGAGCAGCGCCAGGCCGAGGGTGTACATGCCCCAGCTGACCCCGCCCCAGACGAACATCATGACCCAGAACGGCATCGATAAGCCGGGCAGCAGCAGCGGATAGGCCACCGCGCCGGCGGCGATGATCCCGGCGGTGACGATGGCGGCGCGGGTGCGGCTGGTGTGGTCGGCGATCCAGCCGATCGGGTATTGCAGCGCCAGATTCCCCGCCATGAAGACGCTGAGGCTGAGCACGGCGGTCTCCGCGTCGATACCGGCACGCACCTGATGCACGGGGATGAGCGCGAACAGGCTGGCGTCGACGAAGCCGGCGACCAGCGCGGCCCCCATGACCAGCGGCACCGCGCGGATGATCGCCGGCAGGCTGAAATGCAGCTTCTCGCCCAGCGCCGGCGGCGCCGAGCGGATCAGCAGCACCGGGACCAGCGCGCCCAGGCACGCGAGCGCGACGCAGACGAAGGGGGTCCAGCCTTCGATGCCGGTCAGCGACAGCATCAGCGGCCCGCCGACGAAGCCGGCGGCCATGACCGTGGCATAGATCGCCATCACCCGGCTGCGGCTGGCATCGCGGGCCAGCAGGTTGATCCAGGTCTCGCTGGCGATCCAATGGATGACGCCGACGCAGCCGATCACCAGGCGGATGGCGCACCAGGCATAGAAGTCGTCCGTCAGCGGGAACAGCAGCATCCCCGCCGCGGTGAGCGTCACGCTCAGCACGATGGCGGCGAACAGGCCGAGCCGGGCGATGATGCGCGGCACCAGGAAGCTGAACCCGACGGCGCCGACCGGGAACATCGCGGCGTTGACGCCGATCGCCGCCGCGTCATGGCCGCGCTGCTCGAGGATGAGGGAGAGCAGCGGCACGACGGCGCCGATGCTGATGCCGACGCCGAAAGCCGTGCCGATGATGGCGGCGAGGGCGCGGCGGCGCTGGCGCGCGGCAATGTGATCGGGGGAAGCCATGGCGGACACTACCCAGCGCGCGCCGCGTCGGTCGAGATGCCAGTTGGCCGCGCCGCCGAAAGGCGGCCGGGCGCATCCGTGCTCAGTTCAATTGCAGGAACGGATCGCCAGGATCGGCTTCTAGACCGACAGCCTGGCCTGCAAGGCGGCGTCGACCGCGGCACAGATCTCTTTCAGCGAAAACGGCTTGCTTACCACGCGATCGATCAGCGCCTCGAGATTGTGGGCGCGCTGCTGCTCCGCCGCGAAGCCGGTCATCAGCACCACCGGCATGCTGGGCCGGTCCTTGGTCGCCTTCAGCGCCAGCGCGATGCCGTCGACGCCGGGCATCACGATGTCGGTCAGCAGCAGGTCGTAGACGGTTTCCTCCAGCGCCGCGAGCGCGGCGCCGCCATCGCCCACCGCGGTGACGCTGTGGCCGTAATGTCCCAGGGCGCGCTTGACGAACTCGCGCACCGCTTCGTCGTCTTCCGCCAACAGAATCGCAGCCACTGAATCACCGCCTGATTGGCCGGCTGGCGACATGCCTCCCCGAGTGGACCGCCGGTCTTGCCTTTGAGTCATCTTGCCTCAACTTCGAGCAAATCTTCCAGATCGGAAAAGGTTCCAAGCGAAACCCGCTGCGCGGCGCGGCATCTCTAGGCAAGATTTGCCGCAGCGCCATCGGCCTTCCGGCCCGAGGGCAGCCTCCGAGCCGCTTCAGGATAGCGATGCGCCCTTAACAATTGATGAGGAGCGCTTAGGATGCGGCACCGGGGCGCCGCGGGCCGCTACGGCGCTTCCGCGACGCTGAGCACGAAGCTCTTGGCGTTTATCGGCCAATTGTCGAAAGATTTCTGAAATTTGATGTTCTGCCCGGGCTGGGCCACCCGCTCCCGCACGCGGAAGCGGATCGGCTCCATCTGGCTGCCGGCCTCGTCGACCGGCACGATCACCAGCGGCGGCACGTCGACCGGATATTCCGACAGGTTGAAGATCGTCGCCGTCACCGAGAAGAAGCGCTTGCCGCCGTCATCCTGGGCGTCGACCTTCTCGATCGAGATCTCCAGATCGGCCGCCGGATTGTCGGTCGAGAGCCCCAGCAGTGCATAGACCGCCTCGGCGCCGGGAATCGTGCGGGCGACGACGTCGCGGAAGAGGAACGCCGCCCCCAGCAGGATGCCGATGACGATGCCGATCGCCAGCAGCAGGCCGAGGCCGGAGCTGCGCCGCGCCGGCCGGGCGGCCTTCATCTGCGGCGGGACGATGATCGGCCCCGTCATGCGCGCGCCGAGGCGCTGCACCGGGCCGGTAAACTCGCTCGCCTTGGCCTTCTCCACCGTCGGCGCCTGGCCCGCGGCGGCGACCTGCTCGGCGATCGCCGCCAGGGATTCGGCCATATCGGCCGGCGTCTCCTGCGGTTCATCCGGCTCCGCCACGGCGGCTGCGGGAGACTCGGCCGGCGCGGGTTCGGCCAGTGCGGAGTCGACCGGTGCGGATTCAGGCGGTGCGGGCTCGGCTGTGGCTGTCTCCGCCGCGACCGACTCGGCGGCCGGCTGCTCGGCCTCCACTTCCAGCGGCGGGAAGCCGCCGGGCGGCTCCATGCCCTCGGGCAGCTGCAGCCAGCGATGGCCGCATTTGGCGCATCGGACATGCCTGCCCACCGGCTGCAACTTGGCCGGATCCAGTTGAAATCGCGTCTGGCAGGATGGGCAGGCGACGATCACGCTTTGTCTGGTCCCCCTCGGCAAGCGCTTCCGGATGTTTATAGTTCTGCGGCAAGCGGCCCGGCAAGCCTGGACCGGCTGGCCGATTTGTCCCGGAACCCAAGCTGGACCCGAACGGGCCCGCGTGCAATTCTGCCGCTGCCCCCGCGCCGTGCGTTCGGGGTGGGCGAATTGGGTTGAGAGGCTCTAGCGGTGGTTTTGTTCGACGGCGTCACCGTCCGATATGGCGCTGGGCCTGAAGTGTTGCGCGGGATCTCCTTCACGCTGGCGCCCGGTTCGTTCCATTTCCTGGTCGGGGCCAGCGGCGCCGGCAAATCCTCCCTGCTGAAGCTGATGTATCTGGCGATGCGCCCCGCCGCCGGCCGGGTCGAGCTGTTCGGGCGCGACGTCTCGGTCCTCGCCCGCACCGACTATCCCGCCTTGCGCCGGCGCATCGGCGTGGTGTTCCAGGATTTCCGCCTGATCTCGCACCTCTCGGCCATGGACAATGTCGCCCTGCCGCTGCGCATCGCCGGCGTGCGCGAGAGCGACATCAAGCGCCACGTGCCGGAGCTGCTGGCCTGGGTCGGGCTGAAGCAGCATCTGGACGCGCTGCCGGCGACGCTGTCGGGCGGCCAGCAGCAGCGCGTCGCCATCGCCCGCGCGGTGATCTCGCGGCCCAGCCTGCTGCTAGCCGACGAGCCGACCGGCAATGTCGATGACGGCATCGGCGTGCGGCTGATGTACCTGTTCGAGGAACTGAACAAGATGGGCACGACGGTGGTCATCGCCACCCACAACGAGGCGCTGGTCGGCCGCTTCACCCATCGCCAGCTGCGCATCACCGGCGGCACCGTGCGCATGATGGACCCGACCGCCCCCACCGCCAGCGCGGCCCCGAGCGCAGCCGCCGAGCCTGGGATGGGAGCCTAGCATGTGGCGCTTCCGCTCCGATCTGCCGCTCGACCGCGACTCGACGGCGCGCTTCCTGCCCTGGATCATCGGCTTCATGGTCTATCTGGCGATGATCGCCGCCGCCGTGGCGCTGCTGGTCGACCATGCCGCCGGGCGCTGGCAGCGCGACCTGTCCAGCCAGCTGACCGTCGAGTTGCCGGCCGTCCTCGGCGAGGATTCCGCGGCGCGCGCCGAGCGCATCGACGGCGCGGTGAAGATCATCTCCGGCGCCGACGGCGTCATCAGCACGCGCCTGCTCGACGAGACCGAGGTGGCCCGGCTGCTCTCACCCTGGCTCGGCGCGGCGGCGACCGAGCTCGGCGTGCCGCTGCCCGACCTGATCGCGGTGTCGCTGCAGCCCGGGGCGGCGCCGGACATCGCGACCCTGCGGCTGGAACTGCTGGAGGCCTCGCCCGGCGCGGTGGTCGACGATCACGCGGCGTTCAATGCCCGCGCCATGGGCTTCCTGCGCACGGTCGAGGTGATGGCGGTGAGCCTGCTGGTGCTGGTGCTGGCGGCGACCGCCGGGGTTGTCGCCTTCGTCGCCCGCGCCGGGCTTTCCATCCATCGCCAGATCGTCGAGATCGTGCATCTGGTCGGCGCCCGCGATTCCTATGTCGCCCGCCAGTTCCAAGCCCAGGCCTTCCGCTTCGGCCTGATCGGCGCGCTGATCGGCAGCGCGCTGGCCGCGGTGACGCTGATCTTCGCCGGCCTGTGGTCGGCGCAAGGCGGGAACTCGGTGGGCCTGGCCTTCAACGCCTTCGAGGCCTGGATGATCTGGCCGCTCGCCCTCATTCCCCTGGCTGCGGTGCTGATCGCCATGGTCACCGTCCGCCTGGCGGTGCTCGGCGCCCTGCGCCGGATGGCGTATTGAACGGTGCGGAGGATGGCCTACCAGGCCGTTTCCTGTCCCCGCGTACCCCTGCGGCGTGGGCATGACAGGCGCGCCTCGACCTGCTAAGAGCCTTGCCGATGAGAGCCGCCCGAATCAATTTCAGGGATCAGCGCAACGGGTCCGCGGGATGGTCGCGGCGCCTGCTCCACATCCTGCTCCTGGCCCTCGTCATCTGGTTCGGCGGCTTCCTGGCCTTCGCCGCGGCGATCCCGGCCAAGGTGCCCGACGCCGACCGCCCGGTCGACGCCATCGTCGTGCTGACCGGCGGCGGCGTGCGGCTGTCGGAAGGCTTCGCGCTGCTGGACCGCGGCCTGGCCAAGAAGCTGCTGATCTCCGGCGTCGCCGACGGCGTCGACATGCCGGCGCTGCTGCAGACCTTGAACGGCGGGCCGCTGCCGAGCCAGCAGGTGCTCGATTGCTGCGTCACCCTCGGCTACGACGCGCGCTCGACCGAGGGCAATGCCCGCGAGAGCTATCGCTGGCTGAGCGAGAACGGCTTCAAGTCGGTGCGCCTGGTCACCGCGAACTATCACATGAACCGCAGCCTGCTCGAGTTCCGCCGCGTCATGCCGGGGATCGAGCTGCTGCCCAACCCCGTCTTCCCGCCGGAGGTGCAGGAGCCCTACTGGTTCCTGCGGCCGGGCACGCTCTACCTGCTCGGCAACGAGTATCACAAATACCTGGTGGCGGCGGGACGGGCGGAGATTTCCTTGATGGGCGCCGGCCTGGAAGGCTTCGGCGACAGCATCGCGGCGCTGGCCGGGCTGTGACGGGCAAGCAGTGATCGGCTCGCTGCTGTTCAATCTCTGCAACTTCGTCTGGTCGGCGGCGATGCACATCGTCTGCATTCCGCTGCTGCTGGCGCCGGCCTCCTGGGTGTGGAAGGCGGGCCATCTGTGGATCGACGGTACGTTCTTCCTGCTGCGCGTCTGCTGCGGCATCCGCCATCGCGAGATCGGGCTGGAGAACCTGCCGAACGGCCCCGCGATCATCGCCGCCAAGCACCAATCGACCTGGGAGACCTTCTATCTGTCGCGCCGGCTGAACCAGCCGGCCTTCGTGCTGAAGAAGGAGCTGCTCTCGGTCCCGCTCTTCGGCTGGTTCATGAGGAAGATCGGCATGATCGCGGTCGACCGCTCGGGCAAGGCCACGGCGCTGAAGAAAATGGTGAAGGATGCCGGCGACGCCTTCGCCCAAGGGCGCCAGATCATCATCTTCCCCGAGGGCACAAGGGTCGCCCCCGGCCATCACCGCGCTTACCAGCCCGGCATCGCCGCGCTCTACGGCCAGCTGGGCGTCCCGGTGATCCCGGTGGCGCTCAATTCCGGCCTCTATTGGGGCCGCCGGGCCTTCACCAAGAAGCGGGGCGAGATCCTGGTGCAATACCTGCCGCCCATCCCGCCCGGGCTCACCCGCAAGGCCTTCATGGCGGAACTCGAAGCCCGGCTTGAGCCCGCCGCTCAGGCTTTGCTCACAGGGCCGCGCTGAAGCCGCCCTGTGGGTTGTGGGGATCCTGGGGATAACCATATTTTCAGACGATGGGACAATGCTTTGCCGCAGGGGCCCTGGGGGTAATCCGGCGCATATCCTGTTGAAACAAACCGCGAACATAGGATTAGCGCCGGGCTGGGAGATTTGCTAGGCTTTTGGCCCCTTTGGTTAAGCCCCTCATTTCGGGAATTGGCGCATGGCGCAGGTAGCCGCGATCTCGCAACAGATCTGGGACATGAAATACCGGTTCAAGGGACCGGACGGCGCGCCTGTCGACAAGACCATCGAGGACAGCTGGCGCCGGGTCGCCGATTCGCTGGCCGCCATGGAGGCGCCGGAGGCCCGGGCCAAGTGGGCGGACGCGTTCTACGAGGCGCTCTCCGGATTCAAATACCTGCCGGCCGGTCGCATCCTCGCCGGCGCTGGCACCAAGCGCAGCGTGACTTTGTTCAACTGCTTCGTCATGGGCACCATCCCCGACGACATGAGCGGCATCTTCGAGCATCTGCGCGAGGCGGCGCTCACCATGCAGCAGGGCGGCGGCATCGGCTACGACTTCTCCACCCTGCGGCCCAAGGGCGCGCCGGTGAAGGGCGTGGGCGCCGACGCCTCCGGCCCGTTGAGCTTCATGGATGTGTGGGACGCGATGTGCCGCACCATCATGTCGGCCGGGCACCGCCGCGGCGCCATGATGGCGACCTTGCGCTGCGACCATCCGGACATCGAGAATTTCATCGAGGCGAAGCAGCAGCCGGGACGGCTGCGCATGTTCAACCTCTCGGTCCTGGTCACCGATGCCTTCATGCAGGCGGTGAAGGAGGACGGGCCGTGGGAGCTGAAATTCGGCGGCACCACCTTCCGCGTCGTCCGCGCGCGCGAGCTGTGGGACCGCATCATGCGCTCGACCTATGCCGCGGCGGAGCCGGGCGTGATCTTTATCGACCGCATCAACCGCGCCAACAACCTCAGCTATTGCGAGACGATCAGCGCCACCAATCCCTGCGGCGAGCAGCCGTTGCCGCCCTATGGCGCCTGCCTCTTGGGCTCGATCAACCTCACCACTTTGGTGCGCGATCCGTTCGGGCCCAAGGCGCAGCTTGACTTGGCCGAGCTCGACCGCCTGGTGCGGGTCGCCGTGCGCATGATGGACAACGTCATCGAGGCCTCGAACTTCCCGCTGCCGCAGCAGACGCATGAGGCGATCTCCAAGCGCCGCATCGGGCTTGGCGTTACCGGATTGGCCGACGCGCTCATCATGTGCGAGGCGCGCTACGGCAGCGCGCGGGCGGTCGAGCTGACCGACCAGTGGATGCGGGCGATGACCCGCGCCGCCTATCTCGCCTCGGTCGACCTCGCCAAGGAAAAGGGCAGCTTCGCGCTCTTCGACCGCGACGCTTATCTCAAGAGCGAATTCGTGCAGCGCCTGGACCTCGACGTGCAGGACGCCATCGCGCAGCATGGAATCCGCAACGCGCTGCTGACCTCGATCGCGCCGACCGGCACCATCTCGCTCTTCGCCGACAACGTCTCGTCCGGGCTGGAGCCGGTGTTCAGCTTCAAATACACCCGCAACGTGCTGATGCCCGACGGCGCGCGCCAGGCGGAGGAAGTGACCGACTACGCCTATCGCCTGTATCACCGGCTGAAGGGCGAGGACGCGCCGCTTCCGGACTATTTCGTCGATGCCCAGACCCTCTCGCCGCAGGACCACGTCCTGATGCAGGCGACGGTGCAGAAGCACATCGATTCCTCGATCTCCAAGACCATCAACGTGCCGGTCGACCTCGATTTCGAGGCCTTCAAGGACGTCTACCTGATGGCCTATGAAACGGGCTGCAAAGGCTGCACCACCTATCGCCCGAACGAGGTGACGGGCGCGGTGCTCGAAGTCGCCAAGGAGAAGGAGCAGAAGGCCAAGCAGCCGGAACTCCCCTTGAGCCTGAAGCCCGAATCCAAGGCGCAGGACATCTACGAGGCGGGCGGCGTCGTCTACATGACCCAGCCGCTGGATAGGCCCGAGGCGCTGCCCGGCAAGACCTACAAGGTGCGCTGGCCGGAGAGCGACCACGCCATCTACATCACCTTGAACGACATCATCCAGGACGGCCGCCGCCGGCCCTTCGAGATCTTCATCAACTCGAAGAACATGGAGCATTACGCCTGG
>JAEUKU010000098.1 GCA_016794075.1 Rhodospirillaceae bacterium | reverse complement strand
CGCTTACGACAGCCCGTGCGCCTGCTTGTAGTCGTCGATCGCCTCTTCGAGGTCCTCGTATTCCTCGCAATCGCCGCAGGCGCCCTTGAGGATGGCGAGGCGCGCTTGGGCCTTCGGCAGGTCGTTCAGCTCGAGATAGAGCTCACCCAGATATTCGTTGGCACCGAGATGCTGCGGCTCGAGGTTCAGGGCCTTGGTGTAATAGGTCATTGCCTTGGCCTTGTCGCCGAGCTTGCGGTTGGAATAGCCGAGCAGGTTCAGCGCGTCGGCATATTCGCCCTTCTCCTTGATCGATTGCTGCAGCAGCGGAATGGCCTTGGCGTATTTTTCGTCGTCGATCAGATCCTTCGCCTGCTTGTAGGAATCGACCTGCTGCGGCTCCGGCGTCGAATCCGAGCCGAGCGCCAGGGCGGCGCCAGGCGCCGCGAGCAGGCCGAACAGGATGATCGCGGCAAAGCGTATGTCGTGCTGTTTCATGACCAAAACTCCTCCAGAAGAATTTCGGGGCATCTTCTCGCCCGGCGCAGCCGCGGGCAGTGAACCAAGTCACAGATGATGAGACGCTGACGGAATTGCGGCGATCACAAGGACGTGACCGCTAGCTGTAGCGCTCCTCCGCCCACGGGTCGCCGTGGTTGTGATAGCCGCGCACCTCCCAGAAGCCGGGCTTGTCTTCGGCGACGAACTGGATGCGCTTCACCCACTTGGCGCTTTTCCAGAAATAGAGCTTCGGTACCACCACGCGGACCGGGCCGCCATGCTCGATTGTGAGCGGTGCGCCCTCCCAATGGGTCGCCAGCAGGGCCTCGGGCGCGGCGAACTCGGCCAGCGGCAGGTTGGTGGTGTAGGTGTCGTAGGACTGGAACAGAACGAACTTGGCTTCCGGCTTCGGCCGCACCACCTCCAGCAGATCGGCCACACGGACGCCCCGCCAGCGATTGTCGTAGCGCGACCAGGCGGTGACGCAGTGGATATCGCTCACCAGCTCCGATTGGCGGAGCTGGCCGAAGCCGGCCCAGTCCAGCGTAATCGGGCTTTCCACCAGCCCATCCACCACCAGGCGCCAGAGCTTGAGGTCGATCTTCGGCTGTGCGCCGAGGTCGAGGACCGGCCAGGAAGTGACCAGGCGCTGGCCGGGCGGCAGGCGCTGGGCGTCGGAAATGGCGGCCTGGCCGGTCAGCAGGCGGCCCGCCTCGGCCCATTCCTGCTTGCGCTGGATGAGCTTTTCGCGAGCGCCCTGGGGCAGATCGTCTGCGGCATTTGGCATGGCGATAACCTCCGCGTCTTGGCCGATCATACGGCCTTCGCCGGCACCGGGAGATGATAAGGCGGCGACAAATGCCAGTCCGATGCTTATTCCACACTGACTTTATGCATTTCTATGCCGATCGCTTTCTTGCCACGGCGCTGTGAAACCTGTAAGGAAACCCGCGGTGATTGGCAAATTCCCAAGAATTTTCTGTGATTTAGAAGGCTCGCGATGACTGAGTTGCGTCTCGCCCACGGCTTGCGCTTTGAGGACCTTTACGACCCCGCCGGTCTGGCGAAGATCGATGGTTTGTTCGTCGATGCCCTGCGCAAGAGCGACGAGGGGCTGGCCGGCCGCCTGCTGGCGGCGCGCGCCGAGCCGAAATCGCTCGACGCCAAGGCCGAATCCACCCTGATCCTCGAGACCGCGGCGCATCTGGACGACTTCCTGGGCGCGCTGTTCGGCATTGCCGACGAACTGGGCGCGCTGCGCCGACAGCATTCCGAGCTGGCGCCGATCTATGCGGTGAAGCGCCTGTTTGTGCAGCGCCGGGCGCTGAAGGCGCATCCGGAGGCCGAGGCCAGGACCTTCGACGCCGATTCGATCCGCACCGAGCTGACCGGCCTGTTCGGCGGCAGCTTCGACGAGCTCACCTTCGCCACCAGGATCGAGGAATGGCAGAAGGACGAGAACACCCACGCCTTCGGCCTGGCGCTCGCCACCAAATACGCCGCCTGGGCGACCCAGACGGAGGCCGGCAAGGCGCTGCACCGCAAGGGCGTGCTGTTCAAGGCGCCGCGCAAGGTAGACCCGATGCATCTGGTGCATCTGGAGACCGAGACGCGGCACGGCATCCCGACCTTCAAGCTGGCCGAGGACAAGCAGCGGGCGCGCGAGGCGTTCCACCTGACCGATCCCGGCATGGACCTGAACCAGGCGCTGGACCAGGCCAATTACTGCATCTTCTGCCACAACCAGGGCAAGGACAGCTGCTCGCGCGGGCTCAAGGAAAAGGACGGCACGTTCAAGAAGAGCGTGTTCGGAATCACGCTGGCCGGCTGCCCGCTGGAAGAGAAAATCTCCGAGATGCACACGGCGAAGGCCGACGGTTTGCCGATCGGCGCGCTCGGCATCATCGCGGTCGACAATCCGATGTGCGCGGCCACGGGGCACCGCATCTGCAACGATTGCATGAAGTCCTGCATCTACCAGAAGCAGGACCCGGTCGATATTCCGCAGGCGGAGACCCGCACATTGAAAGACGTGCTGGGCCTGCCCTGGGGCTTCGAGATCTATGGGCTGCTGACGCGCTGGAACCCGCTCAACATCCGCCGCCCGGTCGCGAAGCCGGCCAGCGGCCGCAAGGTGCTGGTGGTCGGCCTCGGCCCAGCCGGCTATACGCTGTCACACTATCTGCTGAATGACGGCCATACCGTCGTCGCCGTGGACGGGCTCAAGATCGAGCCGCTCGATGCGGCGATCTCCGGCGTGAAGCCGGACGGCAGCCGGGTGCCCTTCAAGCCGATCCGCGACCTGCGCGAATTGCAGGAGGATCTGAACGACCGCGCCATGGCGGGCTTCGGCGGTGTCGCCGAATACGGCATCACCGTGCGCTGGGACAAGAACTTCCTGAAGATGATCCGCCTGCTGCTGGAGCGGCGGCAGAGCTTCGCCATGTTCGGCGGCGTGCGCTTCGGCGGGACGATCACCGCCGAGCAGGCCTTCGGC
>JAEUKU010000074.1 GCA_016794075.1 Rhodospirillaceae bacterium | reverse complement strand
TGCCGGCAAGCTGACCCTGGCCGACCAGAACGAAGAGGGCGCCAACATTCTGACGCTGCAGACGCGTCAGCAGTTGGGCACGATCTCTCTGTCGCTGGCCAACCAGGCGCAGCAGGCCATCCTGCGGTTGTTCTAAACCGTCAGGGTCGGATAGAGTTGGGCGGCGGCGCGACCCGCCGCCGCCCGCTTCTTCCCAGAATTCCCGGAAGGCCAAGGCGCGGCAGATTTTTCCGGGGGATGAGGGGAGGAAGTTCAGGTGGCGCTCAAGTTCTCGCTACGGCCTGGAGAGAAGGTCATCGTCAACGGCGCGGTCATCGGCCGCGGCGAGGAACCGGGAACCTTCTATCTCTACAACAAGGCCAATTTCCTTCGCGGCCGCGAGGTCATGAAGGAGGAACAGGCGGACACCAACGAAAAGAAGCTCTATCTGGCGATCCAGCTGCTCTATCTGTTTCCGGAGGACGGCGCCGAAACCTCCGGCAAGTTCGAGACCGTGCTTGCCCATTGCCAGGCCGACCGGCCCGATCGGGCCAAGGAATTGGAACAGGTGGCACGGTTCGTGCAGGACCGGGATTACTATCGCGCCCTGAAGCTGACCGCCAAGCTGTTCTGACCGGAAACCGGCCCGGTCAGCCCAAAGCGGAGAAAGTTCAAGGGCTTAGAGCGAGGTCGGAATGAAAGCTCCCATCGGATACTCCAGCCGTCCCGACGGCAACGATCCGCGCAGCACCGAGGCCTGGGCCTTGGGCGAGGCGTCGCGGCGTCTGGCGCTGGCGGCCAAGATGGATGACAAGGGGGTCGCGCTGCGCGAGGCGCTGCGGCTCAACCAGCGCCTGTGGTCGATCTTCCAGGCGGCCTTGACCGAGCCCGACTGCCCACTCCCCAAGGAGATCCGCGAGAACGTTCTGGCGCTCTCCGTCATGGTCGACCGCCACATGCTCGATCGCCTGATCGACCTCGACGGCAGCAAGATCGGCCCCATTCTCGACATCAACCGTGCCATCGCCGAGGGCCTGCTGAGCAAGCCGGCGGCGAGCACGACCGCACCGCAAGCCCAGCCACAAGCCCAGACCCCGGCACCCGCTCACGCCGGCCGGGCGCCGGTCATGCGCGTATCGGCCTAGGAGACGACCCATGGCGACGGTTTCATCCAGCACGAGTTCCAGCGCTTCGTCGGAATTGGCGCGGATCGAGCGCGAGGTGAAACGCATCCAGCAGCAGCTGGACGTCAAGAACAGCGGCACCGAAGTCCAGGAGTTCCAGAAAGACAGCCGCGACGTCAAGATCGACAACAACGCCACCGCCCGCGACATCGGCCGGCTGCAGGAAAACACCAACCGCCTCAACCTGTTCAGCGCGCTGAGCGAGGGGGATTCGGTCGACGTCTACCGCTTCAAGGTGATCACCACCGCCAAGACCACCATCGGCGTGCTGAACGAGAGCCGAGAGGTCGAGGGCAAGGTCCGCTTCCAGGTCTTCAACAAGGCGACCGGACGCCTGGTTGCCGATTCCGCGGAGAAAGCCGGCGAGGCCAAGTCGAACTGGGAGGCGCTGCGCGACGGCACCTTCGAGCTCAACAGCGGCGACTACGTGCTGCGCGTCTCGCGCAGCAGCAACATCGGCGCCGAGCGGAACACCGAATACTCCTATGCCCTGCAGATCAGCCAGGGTCTGTACAAGAACGACTACGACACCATTGAACGCGCCGCGCGAGACACCGACGACCCGTATGGCGTCGGCACCGGCGTGAGCGAGGCGACCACCACTCTCACCTCTTCCATCGCCAGCAGCGTCAGCTTCCTTCAGAACCTGCCGCCCATCGGCACACCCGCCTCCGCGAAGTTGCTCGGGCTGTTCATCAGCTCGGTCGCCTAGCCGCACCTTAATATATAGCGCGCCAAGGGCCGCGACCGACCGTCGCGGCCCTTTCTCGTTCGCCTTGGCACTGAAGATGCAAGGGTTTTCGCGGTGCAAAGCACCAGCGGCATTAAGGAAATCTACACCATAAATGCCGACAATTTTAGGGAAACCCCGGAGTGACCCATGCCCGAAGCGACCAGCAACCAGCCCCTGCGCATTTTCATCGGCTTCGATCATCGCCAGGCGCTGGCGATCAACGTGCTGCAGTTCAGCATCTTCCGCCGCTGCTCCAAGCCGGTCAGCATCAACCCGCTGGTGCTCCCAACCCTGCCGATCAAACGCCAGGGCCTGACGCCTTTCACCTACAGCCGCTTCCTGGTGCCGTGGCTGTGCGACTTCCAGGGCTGGGCGCTGTTCGTCGATCTCGACTTCCTCGCCCTCGGCGACCTCGCCGAGCTGTTCGCCAACGCCGATGACCGCTACGCCGCCATGGTGGTGCAGAACCCGAAGAAGTTCGAATGGGCGAGCCTGATCCTCTACAATTGCGGCCACCCGGCGAACCGCGTCCTGACCCCCGATTACGTCGACAATCCGGAGCGCTGCCGCACGCCGCACACCATGGACTGGCTGACGCCGGATCTGGTCGGCCCGCTGCCCAGCGAGTGGAACCACCTGGTCGGCTATGACCCGCCGCGCCAGGACGCCAAGTTCGTCCACTACACCCAGGGCATGCCGATCTTCGAGGAAACCACCGGCAGCGAATATCGCGAACAGTGGCTCGCCGAGCACAAGGCCGCCAACAGCAGCAGCGGTTGGCAGGAGCTGATGGCGCGCTCGGTGCATTCGGCCCGCACGGCCGATGGCCGCATCGTCGCCAAGCTGCATCCGAGCGCTCTTCCCGCATCTTCGGCCGCATAACCGGCGCAACTGTCATGAGCGCCATCGGCATTCCGGACAAGGCGGCCGCCCAGCTGCTGCTGACCGGCACGGAGGCGCAAGCCGTGGACGTGCTGCGGCAACTGCGCGCCAGCGCCGCCGACCAGTACCTGTTCAGCCGGGTGGACGAGACCACCAGCCCGGGCCTGACGCGCGGCCGCGTGGGCATGGCCCTGCTGCAACGCCACCTGCAGCAGGCGCAGACCGACGTCGATGCGCTCAACCTGCTGCTGAAGGCGGCCCAGCACCTCAGCGACAAGGAGACCATCGAATGGGCGAGCCGCCGCCTGCTGAAGGTGGAGCCGCGCAACGTCCACGCCCATTGCGAGCTGGCCAAGGTCGCCCATTATCGCGGCAATGCGGCGGAGCGCGACGGCCATTTTGACGCCCTGATCGGCGTGCTCCGCCAGCTCGTCGCCGAGCGCAAGGTGGACCTCGCCGTCTATCTCGAGGCGGTCATCTACAACAACGTCATCAAGTTGCAGGACGACGAGGATTATGCCCGCGGCAAGCTCGTCCACATGATCCCGCTGATGGACGATCTCGGCCGCTACGTGCGCAGCCTGCTGCCCGAACTGCCGGTCCCGCAAGGCAATCCGAACCCGCCGGCGATCGGTTTCATCTTTCCGACGGGCGTGCTGCTGGCGCATTCCAAAGTGCTGCTCAGCATCTGCGAGGCGATGCACGATGCCGGCATGCAGCTCATCACGCCGATGATCTATGTCCTGGGCGAGGCGCAGCCGGATTTCATCGCCGCCTTCAAGGCCTGCGGCGTTCCGGTGAAGGTCGCGAATCCGGCGCCGGGCCCGAGCAACAGCGCCGTGGTCAACCGCCTGTCCCATCTGCGCGAGATGCTGGCCGCCGACGGCGTGCGCCTCTCGACCTGGGTCTCCGCGCCGCCCGGCACCGCCTTCTTCACTGCCGCGCGCCACGCGCAGCGCCAGGCCTATTGGAGCATGAAGTTCCACGGCATGATCGCGCCCGGCATCGATCACTATGTCAGCTGCGCCTCCTGCTGGGAGACCGAGAAGACGGTGCACGGCCAGGAATGGCTGTGCGGGCCGGTCTCCTTCAAGGATGCGCTCGCCGGCGGCCACCCGGAGCAGATTCCCGCCTTCCGCGCCCGCTTCGGCGCGGACAAGATCCTGCTGGGCGTGCTGGCGCGCGAGGAGAAGATCTTCAGCCCGCCCTATCTCGACGCCGTCGCCCAGATCCTCGAAAGCTGCCCGCAGGCCGTGTTCCTGTGGAGCGGCCGGGTCGAGCATGCGGGTGTCCGGGCCTTCTTCGCCGAGCGCGGCCTCAACGACCGCACGCCCTGGATCAACTGGGTCAACACCGCGACCGTCGCACCCGCGCTCGACATCTTCCTCGAAACCTTCCCCTTCGGCTGCGGCATGACCGCGGCGCAGGCGCTCGCGGCCGGCGTGCCGGTGGTCGATTTCAAGGACTGGTCGAGCGTGTTCGGCCATCACCTGGAACCGCTGCTCTCCGGCCGCGCCGGCAGCGACGAGGACCGTACCAAGGTCCGCGCCCTCTTCACCGGCAGCAAGGGGCAGGATTGCTTCACCATGGCGCCGGATGTGGCGGGCTATGTCGCCATCGCGCGGCGCCTGATCGAGGATTTGGACTACCGACGCGAGGTCGGCGCCGCCGGCCAGCGCTTCTACCGCGCCTATCTCGGCAACTCGGCTTTCTCGGCGGAGCGCTTCGCGCACATCTTCCGCGACCTGGCGCAGCAAGAGCTGCGGCAATGCGCCTGAGGGATTGAGCATGCCGATCAACGCCAATGTGAAGCTTGGGCGCGACGTGCGGATCTTCCAGCCGGACCTGGTGAACATCTACGGCACTGAGATCGGCGACGAGACACGCATCGGCCCCTTCGTCGAGATCCAGTCGGAGACCAGGATCGGCCGACGCTGCAAGATCTCCTCGCACAGCTTCATCTGCCAGGGCGTGACCATCGAGGACGAGGTGTTCATCGGCCACGGCGTCATGTTCACCAACGACGTATTGCCGCGCGCCACCACGGAGAGCGGCGAGCTGCAGGGCGCGGGCGACTGGAAGCTGGTCGAGACGCTGGTCCAGCGCGGCGCCTCGATCGGCAGCAATGCCACCATCCTGCCGGGCATCACCATCGGCGCGCACGCCATCATCGGCGCCGGTTCGGTGGTCACCCAGGACGTGCCGGCCGGCGCCATCTATGCCGGCGTGCCGGCGCGCTTCCTGCGCGAGGTCTAGGGATGCTCGGCCTGCTCTCCGATGCGCATGGCAATCTCGCCGCTTTCGAGCGCGGCGTGGCCCTGCTGCGCGCCAAGGGCGCGGAACGCATCTACTTCCTCGGCGATGCCGTCGGCTATATCCCGACAATTGCCGTGATCGAGCGCCTGCAGGCCGAGGACATTCCCTGTCTGCAGGGCAATCACGAGGCGATGATGCTGTCGCGGCGCTATGCGCCGGAGCGGGAGGCCGCCTATCGCCTCGGCGAGATCGCCGCCCTGCTGCCGCGCGACCTGCTGCGCTGGGTCTCGGAATGGCCGACATCCCGCGTCGTGCCGGTGGCCGGCGGGCTGGCGCTGCTGGTCCATGGCAGCCCGAAAGACCCGACCTTCGACTACGTCTATCCGGATTCTGACCTGACCCAATTCATCCCAGGCGACGCGCGCATCCGCGCGGTGTTCATGGGCAACACCCATCGCCCCTTCATCCGCGATTGCGGCAACGTGCGCTTCGTCAATATCGGCAGCTGCGGCCTGCCGCGCGACGACGGCGGCTGGGGCTCGGTCTGCCTCTACGACCCGGACGACAATTCCGCGCGCATCCTGCGCTTCCCCGTGGCCGACACCGCCCAGGAACTGCGCCGCCGCTATCCCGATCTGCATCCCGCCGTGCTGGATGCCTTCGCCCGCCGCTCGGAAGGAACGCCCTATGGCGAACTCTGCCACTGAAGCGCCCATCAGCGTCCTGGTGACCGCGATCGGCGGCATCGGCTATGGCGACCAGATTCTGAAGGCGCTGCGCCTCGCGCCGGCCGGCCGCTATCACATCGTCGGCGGCGACGCGCGGCGCGAATGCCCGCAGTTCAACCGCGTCGACCAGGCCGTGGTGCTGCCGCGCGCCGATGCGCCCGACTACATCGACGCGATCCTGGCGGTCTGCCGGCGCTACAGGATCCGCGCCGTCTTCCCCGGCTGCGAGCCGGAACTGAAGGTCTTCGCCGCCAACCGCGCCCGTTTTGCCGAGACCGGCATCTTCCTGCCCGTGAACCGGCCGGAGATGATCGCGCAATGCATGGACAAGGCGGCCTGCATGGCGGCGCTGGATGCCGCCGGCTTCGCCCCGCCGCGCTATGTGGAGGTGACGCGGCCGGCCGATCTCGCGGGGATCGATTTCTTTCCCGTGGTGGTGAAGCCGACGCGGGTCAGCGGCGGCTCGGTCGATTGCTACATCGCCCAGGATGCGGGCGAGCTGCAGGCGCTGGCCGCCTATCTGCATCTTGGCGAGGACGCCCGCAGCTTCATCGTGCAGGAGTATGTCGGCACACCGAGCGACGAATACACCGTCGGCGTGCTCTACGACCTGGACGGCAACTACATCAATTCCATCGCCTGCCGCCGCGACCTCGGCAGCCTGCTCAACGTCAGGCTGAAGGTGCCGAACCGCACCGGCCGCGCCGATCTGGGGCCCACGCTGGTCATCAGCTCCGGCGTCAGCCACGGCGAGATGGGGCGATTCCCGGAGGTGGTGGCGCAATGCCGCGCCGTCGCCGACGTGTTCAAGCCGCAGGGCCCGGTCAACGTCCAGTGCCGCTTCGTCGCCGGCAAGGTGAAGGTGTTCGAGATCAATCCCCGCTTCTCCGGCACCACCTCGCTGCGCGCCATGGTCGGCTACAACGAGCCGGACGTGCTGGTGCGCCATCACCTGCTGGGCGAGACCATCGCCAAGGACTTCGCCTATCGCTCCGCCACCATCCTGCGCAACCTGGCCGAGGTCGAGCTGGTGCCGAGCCAGGCCAAGCTGTGGAGCGAGGTCGCGGCATGACCAAGCGATCCGCACAGCCCGGTCGCGTCCTCGTCACCGGCGCCGGCGGCATCGTCGGGCGCGCGGTCGCCGCCGCCTTCGAACAGGACGGCTGGTCGGTCGAGGGCATCGTGCACCGGCCATCGCGCTTCGCCCCCGGCGCGCGGGTGATCGACCTCGCGACAATCGACGATCTCAGCCGCCTGATTCCGGCGCGCCCGGATGCCATCGTACACTTGGCGGCCGCGGTGCCGCATTCCAAGGACTACCCGGATTCGCCGGAGAGCGCCGCGCTGACCCGCAGGATGGACCAGGTCGTGCTGGCGGCGGCGCGGCAGTGGGACTGCCAGCTGGTCTATGCGTCGAGCTGCGGCCTCTATTGCCGCGACGAGCCGAGCGCCAAGAGCGAGGAGGCGCCGATCAAGGATTGGGGCTCCCCCTATTTCGCCGCCAAGGCGGCGGGCGAGGCGGCCTGCGGCAGCTACGACAAGGCGACGATCCTGCGCATCTCCGGCCCGATCGGCCCCGGCCTGCGCGCCAATGTGGTGATGGCGCGCTTCATTGCCACGGCGCGCGAGGACAAGGCCATTACCCTCTGGGGCAGCGGTCGTCGCGAGCAGGATTTCATCGACGCGCGCGACCTGGCGCAGTTGATCCTCGTCGTGGTGAAGCAGGCCGCCCAGGGGATTTTCAACGCCGCCTCCGGCCATACCGCCACGATGTGGGAACTGGCGGAAACCGTGGTCAAGCGCATCGGCGGCGGCGGCATTGCGTTGAGCGGGCAGCCGGACCCGAACGAGAGCATCTATGCCCGCTACGACATCCGCAAGGCGAAGCGCGTTCTGGGCTGGGAACCACGGCACAGCCTCGCCGACATGGTCGACAGCGTGGCGGCGGAGGCCTTCGCGGCATGATCGTCATGAGCAAGCCTGAAGGCCCCATGCCCTTGGCGCTTGAGATCGAGGCCATGCCCTTTGTCGTGCGCCTGCTGGATGGGCCGGACAATCCAGCCGGCATCCCCAATACCTATCCCTTCCGCCTCGCCCTCGATGCGGCGCGCGGCCATCTCTACCAGCCGGACGACCCGGCGCTGGCCGCGATGCTGGACGCTGCCTATCGGACGGGTTCGCTGCTGGGCACCGCGATGGACGACACGGCGTCGGGCGACGCCTATGCCAACGATTTCCTGCGCTTCATCCGCGCCAACGCCCCGCGCAGCGACAAATGCCTGGAGATCGGCGCCGGCCGCGGCTTCCTGACCCGGCGGCTGATCGATGCCGGGCTGGTGGTCGACGCGCTGGAGCCCGGTGTCGCCAACGCCCCGCACTGGCGGCGCCACGGCGTGAATGTGATTGCCGATTCCTTCCCCAGCGCGAAGCTGTCGGGAGAATACGGCCTGATCGTCGCCTATGCCGTGCTGGAGCATATCGCCCATCTTGGCCCGTTCTTCGCCGCCTGCCGCCGGCAACTGAGCCCGGACGGCCAGCTGATCCTGGCCGTCCCGGATTGCGGCCCCTGCCTGGAAGCGGGCGACCCGTCGATCCTGCTGCACGAGCACTATCACTATTTCACCGAGGGCAGCCTGACACGCTGCCTCGAACGGGCCGGGTTCCGTGCCGTCAAGCTAGAGCGCGCGGGGTATGGCGGCGTCCTCTACTGCGCCGCACAGGCGAAGTCCGATGTCGGCGCCGGCACGCCGGACGCCGAGGAGATCGAGATGCTGCGGGCTTTCGGCCCGCTGGTACTGCGGCAGCGCGCCCGCATCGCCGAGAAGCTGGCCGCCGCCCGCGCGGCGGGGACCGCCATCGGCATCTACTGCCCCAACCGGGCCATCTCGCTGCTGCCGCCCGGCGCATCGGGCCTGCGCTTCTTCGACGACGATCCGGATCTCTACCGCAAGCACTACCCCACCTTCCCCGCGGCGATCGAGAATCGCGCCGATCTGGCCGCACGGCCGGTGGACGAGCTCTGGATCCTCTCGCGCAGCTTCGGCGCCCGCATCCGCGACCGGTTGCGCCAGGAGCCGAGCCTTAAGCAGTTGGAAATCAAATTGGCGGAACACATTCTGGACGGCGCGGGCGGCGAGCCCGGCGCCGGAGCGTAGGAAACATGGAAATGCGCGTCGGCGTCATCGGCTATGGATACTGGGGCCCGAACCTGGTGCGGAACTTCGTCGAATCACCGCATTTCGAGGTGGCCGCCGTGTCCGATCTCGACGAGAGCAAACGCAAGCGGGCCAAGATGCGGCATCCGAATGTCCGCGTCACCGCGCGCGCCGAGGACCTGGTCAACGCCACCGACATCGACCTGGTGGCGATCGCGACACCGGTCCACACCCATTTCGATCTCGCCATGGCCGCCATCAAGGCCGGCAAGCATGTCTTCGTCGAGAAGCCGATCACCACGACTTCGGAAGAGGCGCTGCGCCTGATCGACGAGGCCGACAAGCGCGGCGTCATCGTCGCGGTCGACCACACCTTCCTGTTCACCGGCGCGGTGCGCAAGCTGAAGGAGCTGGTGGCCAAGAAGGCGCTGGGCAACCTCTACTACTACGATTCCGTGCGGGTGAATCTTGGCCTGTTCCAGACCGATGTGAGCGTGGTCTGCGATCTCGCCGTGCACGATTTCTCCATCATCGACTACCTGTTCAACGCCCGGCCAGAGACCATTTCGGCGAATGGCACCAGCCATATCCCCGGCTCGCAGAAAAACGTCGCCTATATCACCGTGCAGCACGATTCCGGGCTGATCTCGCACGTCAACGTCAACTGGCTGGCGCCGGTGAAGATCCGCCAGACCCTGATCGGCGGGGCGGAGAAGATGGTCGTCTATGACGACATGGAGCCCTCCGAGAAGGTCAAAATCTACGACCACGGCGTCACCGTCGCGACCCAGCCGCAGAGCGAGGAGGAGATCCTCCAGATGCGAATCGGCTATCGCAAGGGCGACGTGCTGTCGCCGAAGCTGGACACGCGCGAGGCCCTGGCGGTCGAACTCGACCATTTGGCCGATTGCCTGTCGAACAACCGCATGCCGATCAACGACGGCAAGCTCGGCGCCCGCGTCGTCCAGATGATGGAGGCAGCCGAGCGCTCGATGTGCAGCAACGGCGCCCCGGTTCAGCTGAAAACCCTGATGTGATGCCGCAGGAGCGATCCATGATTCCCTTCGTCGACCTAAAAACGCAGTACCTGTCGATCAAGGACGACGTCCTGCGCGAGATCGCCGCCGTGCTGGAGAACACCCATTTCGTTCTCGGCGACCATGTGGCCCGCTTCGAGGCGGAATTCGCCACCTATTCCAACTGCGAGCACGCCATCGCCCTCTCCTCCGGCACCGCAGCGCTGCATCTGGCGTTCCTGGCGGCCAGCATCGGCCCGGGCGACGAGGTCATCACTACGCCGCTCACCTTCTGCGCCACCGTGGCCGCCATCGAGTATGCCGGCGCCAAGCCGGTCCTGGCCGATGTCGATCCGCACCGCCTGACCCTGGACCCGAAGAAGATCGAGGCCTGCACCACATCGCGCACCAAGGCCATCGTGCCGGTACATCTGCACGGCCTGATGGCCGACATGGACCCGATCCGCGAGATCTGCAGGAAGCGCGGAATCATGCTGATCGAGGACGCCGCCCAGGCCCACGGCGCCGAATACAAGAAACAGCGCGCCGGATCCTTCGGCACCATGGGCTGCTTCAGCTTCTATCCCGGCAAGAATCTCGGCGCCTATGGCGAGGGCGGCGCCGTCACCACCTCGGATGCCAAGCTGGCCAAGACCCTGCGCATGCTGCGCGACTGGGGCCAGGAGGGCAAGGCCAACCACGTCCTGCGCGGCTACAACTACCGCATGGATGGCGTGCAGGGCGCCGTGCTCGGGGTCAAGATGAGGCATATCGAGGCTTGGACCGAAGCGCGCCGGCGCATCGCCCAGCGTTACGACGCGGCCTTCGGCGCGCTCGGCCTCGAGATCCCCGCGAACCCCGCCGATGCGCGCCACGTCTACCACGTCTATGCCATGCGCTTCGACGACCGCGACGGCATCCGTGCCGCGCTCGAGGCACGTGGCGTGCAGACCGGCATCCACTATCCCAAACCGGTGCATCTGCAGCCCGCCTACGCCGATCTCGGCTACGGCCCCGGCAGCCTGCCCGTTTCCGAGCGCGCCAGCCAGCGCCTGCTGTCGCTGCCGATGTTCCCGGAGATGACCGACAGCCAGGTCGAAACCGTCATCGCGGCGGTGCGCGACATCGCGAGGGCGGCGGCGTGAGCGTCCATCGCACAGCGCTGGTCACCGGCGGCGCCGGCTTCATCGGCAGCCACCTGGTCGATCAATTGATCGCCGAGGGCACCTCGGTGACGGTGATCGACAACCTCTCCTCCGGCGACGACGCCAACCTGGCCGACGCCGAGCGGAGCGGGAAGCTGCGCTACGTCAAGGGCAGCATCCTGGACGATTCAGCCCTTGATGCCGCGATCCGCGGCGCCGATGTCGTCTTCCATCTGGCGGTCGAATGCGTCCGCCGCTCGCTTGGCAAGCCGCTGCACAACCACGAGGTCAATGCCACCGGCACCCTGAAGGTGCTGGAGGCGGCGCGCGCCGCCAAGGTGAAGCGCTTCGTCTATTGCTCCTCTTCCGAGGTCTACGGCAATGCCTCCGACGGCGTCCTGTCGGAGGCAAATACGGTCTGCGCCCCGGTCACCGTCTACGGTGCCGCGAAATTCGTCGGCGAGCACTACACGCATGCCTATCGGACGACCTATGGCCTGCCGACTATGTGCATCCGCCCGTTCAACGCCTATGGCCCGCGCGAACACGACCAGGGCGACCTGGCCGAGGTCATCCCGCGGTTCCTGATCCGCATCCTCAACAACCTGCCGCCGGTCATCTTCGGCGATGGCAGCCAGGGGCGCGATTTCACCTATGTGAGTGAAGTGGCGCGCGGCCTGATCATGGCCAGCAAATGCGACGCCATGATCGGTCAGACCGCCAACATCGCCTATGGCCGCATGGTGACGATCCTCGATCTGGCGGAGAAGATGATCCGCCTCACCGGCTCCAACCACCTGCGGCCGCAATGCGGCGAGGCCCGGCCGGGCGACGTGCACCGCCTGCACGCCGACACCAGGAAGGCGCGCGAGCTGTTCGGCTATTCCGCCGGCATCGAGATCGACGACGGCTTGCAGCGCTATATCGACTGGTTCCGCATCCGCCATCCCGACCCCGCGGTGCTGCTGGAGCCGGAGGTGCAGAATTGGAAAATGCCGGCATGAACCAGGAAACCGCCCCGATCGCCTTCAGCCGCCCCTTCATGGGCGAGGCGGAGGCCGAGGCAGCGGCTGCCGTGGTGCGCAGCGGCTGGATCGTCGGCGGGCCGAAGCTCGCCGCCTTCGAGGAGCGCTTCGCCGCGCTCTGCGAGGCGCCGCACGCAATCGGCGTCTCGTCCTGGACCACCGGCGCCTTCCTGCTGCTGCACGCGCTCGGCATCGGGCCGGGCGACGAGGTGCTGGTCCCCTCCCTCACCTTCATCGCCTCGGTCAACGTCATCGCCCATGCCGGCGCCAAGCCGGTCTTCGTCGATGTCGACCCGGAGACCTGGAACATCTGCCCGGCCGACGCGGCGCGCAAGGTGACCGCGCGCACCAGGGCCATCATCCCGGTGGACCAGATCGGCCTGCCCTGCGAGATCGGCGAGATCCAGGCCCTGGCGGCCAGGCACAACCTGATCGTCATCCAGGATGCCGCCTGCTCATTCGCGTCGCGCATCGACGGCAAGCCAATCGGCGCGATGAACGACCTCTCGGTCTTCTCGCTGCACGCCCGCAAGGTGATCACCACCGGCGAAGGCGGCATGATCACCACGCATGACGCCAGGATGGCGGAGCGCCTGCGGATGCTGCGGCACCAGGGCATGTCGCTCTCCGATTTCGCCCGCCACAATGCCAAGCCGACGGTGTTCGAGAGCTATCCGGAGATCGGCTACAATTTCCGCATCACCGATATCCAGGCCGCCATCGGCCTCTGCCAGCTCGACCGGCTGGAGGCGATGCTGGATGCGCGCAAGGAGATCGCCGCGCGCTATGACCGGGCCTTCGCCCAGATGCCGGAGCTGCAGCTGCGCGCGGCACCCGCGGGCCTCGAGAGCAACTGGCAGAGCTACATGCTGATGCTCAAGGATTCGGCGCGCGTGGCGCGCAACGAATTGATGGACCGGCTGCACGAACTTGGCGTGCCGACGCGCCGCGGCGTGATGGCCTCGCATCTCGAGGCGCCCTATGCCGGGCAGGCGAAGCTGCCCATCACCGAGCGGGTGGCGGCGCGGAGCTTCCAGCTGCCGATGCATCCGGGTCTGACCGAGATGCAGCAGGCGCGGGTGATCTCCGCCATGCGCAAGGTGTTGGAGGGCTAGATGGCGATCGACGGCTTCTACCTGAACCTGGTCAAGGATTCGATCAACCACCTGCGCAAGTCAGGCAGGACCGAGATCCGCTGCCTGGAGCTGGCCTATCCCGATCTCATCGCATCCGCCGCCGAGATCGAGGCATTGTTCGGACCGGACGTGGCAAAGGACCTGCCGATCCGCCCGGATTCCGAGCCGATCCTGCGCCACCACGGCATGGTGGGGCGCCTGCCCGGCGTGTTCGACACCCATGCCCTGTTCGAGCGGCTCGGCCTGCAGATCGAGGTCATCGACATCGCCATCAACCGCGGCATGGAGCGGATCGTCGACCTGAACGACCCGCTGCCGGCCGACCTGCATCAGCGCTTCGACCTGCTAATCGACACCGGCACGCTGGAGCATTGCTTCAATGTCGGCCAGGCCTTCAAGAACACCTGCGAGGCCATGCGCCAGGGTGGCGTCATCGTCCACGGCGCGCCGCTCAACCGCTTCAACCACGGCTTCTGGAGCTTCAACCCGACGCTCTACTACGACTTCCTCGGCGACAACGGGTTCCAGATCCTGTGGCTCAAGGGCGTGCAGGCGGGGCCCGGCATGAAGCCGCAGATCTTCGACCTGCCGCCCTTCGACCGCTTCAATCAGGCGCCGGCCGGCTCGGCGATCATCGGCATTTTCCAGCGCCGAGAAATCCGCGCCATCGCCTGGCCGGTGCAGCGCAAATACCGCCCGGCGCCGCAGGCGGCCTGACTGCGTCCTGCCGGAAATTGCTGCCGGGCAGCATCCCGGGCCCGGAACGACCTGCCGGGCGACCCGTCGCCTTCCATATAACCCACTGAATCCTCTGCATTTTTGAGTTGGCCCACCGCTTGCATCAGAAGGACCACCTAGGACTGGTTCCTTTCTGAGAAGAGGTCGGCAATGAGTATTCTTGGCGCGATGTTCACGGCGGTCAGCGGCGTCAACGCGCAATCGCGGGCGATCGGACATATCTCCGACAACATCGCGAATTCGCAGACCACCGGATACAAGAAGGTGGATACGCGGTTCGAGACCCTGATCACGGTGTCGAACCAGAACCTGCACGCGCCGGGCGGCGTGATCGCCTCGCCCTATTTCGCCAACCACATCCAGGGCAACATCACCCAGACCCAGAGCAACACCAACCTCGCCATCACCGGCGACGGCTTCTTCATCGTCAGCCGGCCGGAGAGCCAGACCACCACCGCGACGACCTTCTCGAATTTGCGCTACTACACCCGCGCCGGCGATTTCGAGGTCAACCGCGACGGCTACCTGGTCAACAACGGCAACTACTACCTGAACGGCTGGGCGGTCGATCCGGAGACCGGCGTCGCCGACACCTCGGTGGTCTCGCCGATCCATATCGAGCAGGTGATCGACGAGCCGACGCCGACCTCGCAGATCGACTTCGTCGGCAATCTGCCGTCCAATTCCGAGATCAACCCGACGCCGCCGCTGAGCCCGTCCACGGTCCAGGTCTTCGACGCGCTGGGCAACCCGCACACTGTGCAGCTGGTCTGGACCAAGCGCTCCGACAATCTGTGGAAGCTCGACATCGTCGCCCAGGACAGCACGCTCGATCCGGTCTCCGGCACGATCAGCGGCGTGCCCGACCAGGCGGCCGTCACCGCGCCGGTGCAGGCCAACGTTCCGCCGGTGGCCCAGGTCGACACCGTCACGCTGCCGACCGCCGGCGTTCCGCCGCTGCGCACGCTGACCATCACCATCGGCTCCGCCACCGTCTCGGTGACCGCGCCTTCAACCGGCTGGACCGCCACCCAGGCCGCCTCCAACCTCGCCGCCGCCATCAACGGCAATGCCAGCATGAGCGCCGAGGTGACCGCCAGCAACGTGGTCGGCAACACCTTCCAGATCGTTGCCGACAACGCCGGCACGCCCTTCACGGTGGCCTTGTCCGGCAACGGCTCCGGCCAAGTCGACCTGATCAACATCCCCGCGGCGCTGCCCACCGGCGCCGATTCGGCCAGCTTCCAGATCGGCGCCACCACGGTCACGGTGACCGGCCCGCTGCTCACCCAGACGGCGGTACGCGACGCGCTGGTTGCCGCCATCAATGCCGACGTGACGCTGGCGGCACAGGTGACCGCCGTCGCCGACCCGAGCAGCGCAACGCAGTTCTTCGTCCAGGCCGATGCCGCGGGTGCGACCTTCACCGCCGTGCTCGGCGGCACCTCGGCGCCGGTCTCGGTCAGTTCCGACGCGCCGAGCTCCTTCGTGGTCACCACGGCGAACGTGCCGGCGGTGGCGCAGACCGATTCCCTGACCCTGACCGGCACGGTCGGCTCGGGCGAAATCGGCGACACCTACACGCTCACCATCGGCACCCAGTCGATCTCCTACGTGACCGACGGCACCGAGACCTCGCTCAGCGACCTCGCCACCCGCTTCGCCGATCAGATCAACGACAACCCGGGCCTCGGCGTGACCGCCACGGCCGCCGGCAACGTGATCTCGCTCACCGCCACCAACGCCGGCGTCGGCTTCACCTCCGCCGCGACCGCGAGCAACGGCACGGTCGACGGCTTCATCGATATCCAGTTCGGCGAGAGCGCCACCACCGCCGGCAAGGTCGTCGCCATCTCCAACCAGTTCAACCCGTCGGGCAATGCCAGCGTGCCGGTCCTGCAGACCTCGGGGCAGGACATCGACGTCAACTTCATCGTCGATTACGGCCTTGGCCCGCAGACGATCACCCTCAACCTGGGCCAGTTCCAGACCACCAACGGCCTGACCCAGTTCGCCGGCGACGACATCGACGTGTCGCGCCTGACTCCCGACGGCGTGCCGCAGGGCCTGCTGAAAGACGTCAACATCCGCGACAACGGCGACGTCGAGCTGCAATACGACAACGGCCGCAGCCGCATCTTCTTCCGCGTGCCGATCGCGCAGTTCAACGACCCGACAGCCCTGAAGCGCGAAGTGGCGCAGGGCTTCACCGAGACCTTCGACAGCGGCTCGGTCCAGGTCAACGCCGCCGGCGAGAACGGCGCCGGCACCATGCGCGGCAGCGCGCTGGAAGGCTCGAACGTCGACATCGCCGAGGAATTCTCGAAGATGATCGTCACCCAGCGCGCCTATGCTGCCAACACCCGCGTGATCACCACGGCGGACGAGATGCTCGCCGAAGTCATCAACATCAAGCGGTAATCCGGTAGCCGAACACAGGTGACGCCATGTCGCTGACCGCCGCGCTGAACGCCGCGCTTTCCGGGCTCCGGGTCAACCAGGCGCATGTGCAGCTGGTTTCCGCCAATGTCGCGCATGCCAACGACCCGAACTATGCCAAGAAGACCCTGGTCCGGGAATCCGCCAATCTGGGCAACGACCAGATCGGCGGCGCGCTGGTCGCCGGCTACCAGTCGGCGGTCAACGTGGCGCTGCGCCGGCAGTACGAGAGCTTTACCGCCCGCGACGGGCTGAACCAGACCCAGCTCGACTATATGAGCCGGATCCAGAACCTGCTCGGCGCCAGCTCCGACAGCGCGGCCCTGCCCCGGCTGATGAGCGACTTCACCGCCGCCTGGCAGGCCTTCCAGACCCAGCCGGAAAGCGCCGCCGCGCAACGCCAGATCATCGCCCTCGGCGACCAGCTGGCGACCGAGGTCCGGCGCCTCGCCAGCGGGATCGACGACATCGATCGGGAGATCCAGGCCGACCTCGGCACCAACACGACGCAGCTCAACGACCTCCTGGCGCAGGTCTTCGAGGCCAATCTGCGCATCAAGACCTCGGACCCCAAGGGCGCCGAGCGTCTGGAACTGCTCGACCATCGCGACAAGCTGGTGCGCGAGGTCGCCAAACTGGTCGACGTCCGTACCGTCGAGCGCGACAACGGCGCCATCGCGCTCATCACGCCGGCCGGCCTCTCCCTGCTCGACGGTGCGCCGTCGCGCTTCCACTTCGACGGCACGCATATCGTCGCGGTGGACGGCAAGGTGGTCGTCGACAGCCTGCTCCGCGAAGGCAAGCTGAAGGCGCTGCTCGACCTGCGCGCGGACGGCACCGCCGCCGGCCTGCCGGCCAGCGCCGACCCGGCGACCGAGGTGATCCGCAAGCTGCGCTCTCAGCTCGACGTCATCGCCGGCGCCTTCACCGCCACCGCCGGGAACCCGCCGACCTTCGCCGCCGCCTACAACGCGGGCGCCTCGTCGCTGCGCATCTCCGCCAGCCATGCGACGACGGTGGAGGCGACGGATTCGACCCCGCAGATGGGCACTATCACGCTCGGCGGCAGCCTCGCCGAGGGCGATATCTTCGAGGTCACGATCAAAGGCAAGACCTTCAGCTATACGGCGACGCAGAACGACACCAATCTCGATCAGATCGCCCAGAAGCTGGCAGCCTTGGTCAACGCCGACACGACGCTGGGAGTCACAGCGCTCAACGGCTCTTCCTCGCTGCAGCTCGTCGGCGCCAGCTTCGGCGAGAAGTTCACCGTCATCAGCTCGGTCAACGGCCAGCTGCCGGAGCTGAGCGGCGGGTTCTTCACCGGCACGGACCGCTACAGCTTCAAGATCAGCGCAGAGCTCGCCAACGGCACGCAGCAGCTGAAGAAAAACGCGGCGCCCGACGTGGTGACGGCGGTCAACAGCTCCGAGCGCAGCTTCATCGCCATCGGGCTTAGCCTGACCAGCGTTTCCTACAAGGGGCTGATGGCCGGCTTCATCGGCACAGCCGCTTCCAATGCCAAGGTGGTGACCGACGCCGCCGAACTCAGCCACGAGACGCTCAGCATGACGGAACAGCGCTACCTGCAGGATACCGGCGTCAACCTGGACGAGGAACTGGCGAACCTGCAGGTGCTGCAGAACGCCTATGCCGCCTCGGCCCGGCTGATGACCGTGATCCAGACCCTGTTCGACACCCTGCAAGCCGCCGTGACGCGCTAGGAACGAGGATAGCAACATGCCGGTCAGCGGATACTCGACCTACGCAGCCTACCTGGCGAATGTCGGCAGCTTCCAGAAGATGCAGACCTCGCTGGCGCAGCTCACCCAGCAGCTGAACACCCAGAAGAAGTCCGGCGACCTGACCACCTATGGCGTCGAAGCGACGCGCCTGGTCGATCTGCGCGCGGAGATCGCGCGCCGCCAGGGCTACATCGAATCGATCAAGAGCGCGCAGACCGACATCAAGGCCTATGACCGCGTGCTCAGCAGCATCGAGGACATCAACGCCACCATGCTGCAGGCCTTCACCGCGCCCAATTCCGATCCGCCGGTGGCCCAGCAGCACAAGGTCACGTTCTCCGGCGACCTCGGCGACACCGGCGACATCTACAAGGTGATCGTCGACGGTGCGCTCTTCACCTACGTCACCAACGGCACCGAAGGCAGCTACGACGAGATCGCCGGCAACCTGGCGGCGCAGATCAACGCCGCCGCGCCCGCGGTCCGGGCGAAGGCGACGGTCAGCGGCGAGCAGCTGGTGATCACCGGGTCCGAACCCGGCGCGCTCTACAACGTCTCCGTCGACCATATCGACATCGGCAGCGGCGTCACCAACACCATCGAGGTCACCCAGAACCGCGCCGGCAAGGTTTCGCCCATCGTGCAACAGGTCAGCACCGCGCTGATCGAGCTGGGCGCGCTGCTGAACGAGCAGGTCAACGAGCGCTACCTGTTCGGCGGCATCAACGCCAACGAACAGGCGCCCGTGGTCGATCTGCTGCGCCTGCCGAACCCGATCGCGTCCGAAAACTCGGCCGGCGGCGTCACCACGCAGCAACTGGCGGCAGGTACCATCCGCCAGACGGTCCGGGTCACCACGGACTATCTCGGCACCGGCCAGAGCGAGACGATCGACGTCAACGGCAATCCCTTCACCTTCAACGGCCCGCTGACGGCGCAGCAGCTGGCCGCCGCAATGGCCGCCGCGATCGGCCCGCTGGCGAACGTCTCGGTGCAGGACATCGACGCCCACGGCTTCACCATCACGTCGGACACGGCCGGCACGGCCTTCACCGCCACCATCACCGGCAACGACCCGACGCCGACGACGCTCACGACCGTGCAGCCCAATGTGCCGGTCGGCCTCAACCAGGTCGACGTCATCACGCTCGACGGCCCGGTCGGCACCATCGGCGAGGTCTTCAGCGTCACCATCACCGACCCGCCGGCCCATGCCGCGCCGGTGACCATCAGCTATCGCACCACCGGGGAGGAGGCCGACCTCAACGAGATCGTCGAGAAGCTGGTTGCCAAGATCAACAACCACCAGCCGGCCTTCGCGGTCACGCCGCTCAACATCGGCGGCGGGCAGCTGCAGCTGAGCGCGCCGACCGCGTTCCAGGCGCACGCGACGGTACAAAATACGCCGAGCGTGGTCACCACCCAGCGAACCGTCGTCGCCGTGGCGCAGCAGGACGAGATCGCCTTCCCCAGCCCGCTCGACGCCGGCGACCAGTACACCATCACCTTCACCGCGCCGGTCGGCGGCCCCTTCACCGTGACCACGGCGCAGAACGACGACGAGGCGTCCATCGCCGCCAAGTTCGTCTCCGCCATCAACGCCGCCGGTATCGGCGTCACCGCCTCGGTGAAGAACGGCCGGCTGTCGATCGTCTCCGACACGCCCGGCACGGCGATGACCTATACCGCGGTGCTCACGACCGACGCCCCGCCCAGCGTGACCCCGGCGCCGACCACGACAAATATGGTGGCAAACCTGCCGGCGGGCCCGCTGGCCCAGATCGACACAGTGCAACTGAGCGGCCCGGTCGGCCGCAAGGGCGACGCATACGAGGTCACGGTCAATGGCCGCACCGTGCGCTACGTGACCACCGGCGCCGAGCAGGACATGGACGCCATCGCCATCAACCTGACAGCGCTGATGAGCTCGCAGACCCCGCCCTTCCCGGCTTCCGCCGCGCCCGGCCCGACGGGCAGCGGCAAGCTGATCCTGACCGCGGCGACCGTGGGCGTGGAGCTGAAGACCGAGGTGAAGGTGGTGAAGCCGACCTGGGTTCCCGATCCGACGCCGCCGGAATACAGCGTCTATCAGGAGCCGACCGATTCCGCGCTTGCCTGGCAGCGCGCCTCGGTGGTGGCCGCCGACAACGTGCAGATCAAATACACCTATACCGCCAACGATCCAGCCTTCCAGAAGCTGAGCCTGGCGTTGCGCTACGCCAAGGAGGCGGTGGAGGATCCCGACAACTACTTCAAGATCATGGACATCGCCCGGCAGCTTGCCAAGGAATCGCTCGAAGGCGTGCGCAAGCTGACGGCCGACAACACGGTCAACGATGCCCTGCTGGCGGCGACCACGCTGTCGCACCAGACCACCATCAACGCCAACGTCTCCGACACCGACAAGATCGAGGCGGTGAACCCCACCGAGGTGGCAGCCAAATTGCAAGCTGTCGAGCTGCAGCTGCAGGCCAGCTTCGGGGCTTATGCCCAGATCGCCCGCCTGTCGCTCGTCAATTTCATCGCCTGAAGGCCCGACCATGGACGCCATCCGCTTCGAACCCGCCATCGGCACCGACTTCGCCATCGACTGTCGCCAGGACAGCAATGCCGGCGACATGTTCGCCGACATGCTGGGCGAGCAGCTGAAGAAGCGCGGCGAAAGCGAGCGGATCGAGTCCGCCGCCCGCCGCCGGTCGCCGACCGAGCGGCGCCAGGCGGCCGATCCCCAGGGTGCGCATGGCCGTCCGATCCGCCCGGTCATCAAGCATCCCCCGACCCTGCGCGGCGAGGCCAAGCCGGTGGCCGAGGACCGGCCGCAGCTCGCTGCCCGCAAGGAAGAGGGCGCGGCGCCCGCTTGCATGGACACCGAGGAGGCCGCGACCGTCGCACCGGTCAACGAGGCGGACGAAGCGTCCGGGCCGGAGATCCGCGAAACCGGACAGACCGAGACAGCCGCCGAAACGACGGCGACGGCCGAAGCGACCGGCGAAACGACGGCCGAGACCATCGCCGAAACGACGGGCGAAACGATGGGCCAAGCCGCGGCAGCGGGCGAAGTACCACTCGCCGCCGTCACCGTTCCCCCGGCGGATACAGGCGCCGCCCCGCTCGAGGTCGAAGCTGCAGACATGGCGGCCGACAGCACTCAGCCGGACTCCATCGTCCCGGGTGAAGCCGCCGCACCGCAGGCGGCGAACGGCGAAACGACGGACACCGAAGCCGCTGCGGCCCCGACCGCCGCCGGATTTGCCGCCGCGCTGGCGGCAAGCCAGGCGCAGACCGCTGCCGCCGCGCTGGGCGATGGCGGCGGGACGACCGCCGGCGCGATGCAGAGCGAGACCGCAAGCGGTTCCGCCATCCCGGCCGCGGTGCCGGCCGGCTCTGCCGCCGACATGACGGCAGCGGTCGCCACGGAGAACATTGCGGACCTCGCCTCCGCCGAAACCGCCGAAGCCGCGGCCATGACCGTCAAGATGACCCCGGAGACGCCGCGCTCCGCCGAACCGGCGAAATCGCGCCCGGCCCCCGCCGCGGCACAGGCCGAGATCAAGGCGCAGGCGCCTGCGGCGACGCCGGCACCGCAGGCTCCGATGGCGACCCAGCCTACCCCGCCGGCACAGAGCGCGGCGGTCGACGAGAGTGCCGCCAATCCGTTCGACTCCAGCGTGCTCGACGCCGACGGCAGCGGCATGCCCGGCTGGTCCCTGCACCTCGCCCAAGGTGCGGCAGCCAAGCGGCCGGAATTCGTCGCCCAGCTGCGCCAGCACCTGCAGGATTTGCCGGCCCATGAGCAGGTCGCCGTGAACATCCAGCGCGCGCTGCGCGAGGGCACCGGCCGATTGTCGATCCAGCTGTCCCCGGCCGAGCTCGGCAAGATCCACGTAAAGCTCGACATTGACGAGGAAAAGCGGGTCACCGCGGCGGTGACCGTGGAAAAGCCGAGCACCCTCGAATTGCTGCAGCGCGATATGAAGGCGTTGGAACGCGCCTTGCATGATGCCGGACTGAAGATGGAGGGCGGCGACCTGTCCTTCAGCCTTGGACGCCAGGACGGCAAGGAATTCTCCCAGGATGCGGGGAATTCGGGCCGACCCGCCTATGGCGCCGGACAGGCGGAAGACCAGGTCGAGGCCGAAACCCAGGCCGCCTCGGCGGCACAGGTCGATACCGCCGCCGGCGTGGTCAACCTCGAAGTCTGAGCAATCGTCCGGCGCTGACGGCCCGGAGCAGGAGCAGAGATCATGGAAGTGCCCAGCATTCAGCAGATTCTCGCCGCGTCGAAGGCGAACGCGCAGAATTCGAGCAGCTCCACGGTCGATCCGACCAAGGACCTGGAGGACAAGTACAACAATTTCCTGCTGCTGCTGACCAAGCAGCTGCAGAACCAGGACCCGCTCTCGCCCATGGATACGGCCCAGTTCACCGAGCAGCTGGTGTCTTTCAGCTCGGTGGAGCAGATGATCCAGTCCAACAAGCGACTGGAGCAGCTGATCAGCCTGCAATCGGCGACCAATGCCTTCGGCGCCGTCAACTTCCTCGGCAACCGGGTGGCCATCGACAGCGACCGCGTCTCGCTCAAGGACGGCAAGGCGAGCTTCCAATACGAGATCGACCGCAAGGCGGCCCAGGCCGTCCTGCGGGTGACCGATGCCAGCGGCAAGACCGTGCTGGTGCAGGAGGCGAACCGCGAAGCCGGCACCTACAATGTCGACTGGAACGGCAAGGATGCCTTCGGCAATCAGCTGCCGGACGGCCAGTATCAGGTCTCGGTCAGCTATGCGGACGAGATGGGCGAGATCTATTCGGCGAAGATGACCAGCTTCGGCGTCGTGGATTCGACCGAAATCACCGACGGCCAGGTCAAGCTCTTCATCGGCTCGGTCGGCTTCCCGATCGACAAGATCGTCAAGGTCACCAAGAACGCCGGCACCGAATCATGAATTACTTAAATACTTCGGGCATTACGTCTCGAATACTTGATCGATAAAATTTTAGACAAAACTCCGGCCTTTCGGGTCTCTGCCTTTATGCCTCGATTTAGCGATTCCTTAAGCGGTCGGTCCTTAGGCTTGCCAAACGATCGCACCGCGCCTGGGAAGGAGTCGATGGACGTCGATCTCGAAGGCAGAAGCATGGTGGTTCTGGGCATCGACGGAAGGCGCCTCCGCATGGAGGACCTGCCGCCGCCCGGCACCAAGCGTTGGGTCATCCGCCGCAAGGCGGAGGTGGTCGCCGGCGTGCGCGCCGGCCTGATCAGCCTTGAGGAGGCCTGCGCGCGCTACACGCTGTCGGTCGAGGAGTTCCTCTCCTGGCAGCGCTCGATCGATCGCCACGGCATGCGCGGATTGCGCACGACGCGGCTGCAGGACTATCGCGCCGCCGCCCGCCGCAACGGCAGCATGCGCACCGCCGAATAGCGGCCCACCGCCGATTCCTCCGAAGATCCTCCCCCACCGCTCGGCAGACTTTTCCCAGTTCTAGGCAATTTTTGCCGCCGTTTAAGTCCTTGTTAAGGTCTCGCGCGTAGCGTGAAGCCATCGCCGGCCGTTGTTGCGCGCAAATGCATCCGATTTGCGGAAAATTTTAGGCGAACTCGCGCGATCCACGGCCGACGCGATTGCGACCGAAGACACTTCACCGGTGACGCTCGTGAACGGAATGATGCAGACCCTGCGCAACCTCGGACCGACGAAGCTCGTCGCGCTTGCTGCGGTTGCTTTCGCGCTGATCGCCTTCTTCACCTTCATCGTCACGCGGCTCGCCTCGCCGGGCATGACCCTGCTCTATAGCGGTCTCGATCCTGCCGACAGCGGCCAGATCGTCCAGCGCATGGACACCCAGGGCATCCCCTATGAGCTGCGCGGCGACGGCGCGCAGATCTACGTGCCCGCCGACCAGGTGGCGAAGCTGCGCCTGTCGCTGGCCTCCGAGGGCATCCCGGCGGGCGGCTCCATCGGCTACGAGCTTTTCGACCGTGCCGATGCCCTCGGCACCACCAACTTCGTGCAGCAGATCAACCAGATCCGCGCGCTGGAAGGCGAGCTGGCCCGCACCATCCGCTCGATCCGCCAGGTCCGCGCCGCGCGCGTGCATCTGGTGATGCCGAAGCGCGAGCTGTTCTCCAACGACCGCGCCGAGCCCACCGCCTCTGTGGTGCTGACCATCGGCGGTGGCCTGGACAAGGGCCAGGTCTCGGCCATCCAGCACCTGATCGCCTCTGCAGTCCCCGGCATGAAGGCCAGCAACGTCTCGGTCATCGACAGCAGCGGCGAGCTATTGGCGCGCGGCGCCGAGGACGGCGAGCTGGATGTCGCAAACTCCGAGGACATGCGCCGCTCCTACGAGGCGCGGATGAGCCAGGCGATCGAGCAGCTGCTGGCCCAGACACTTGGCGCCGGCAAGGTGCGCGCCGAAGTGACCGCAGATCTCGACTTCAACCAGGTCACCACCAACAAGGAAGACTTCAATCCCGATGGCCAGGTCGTGCGCTCGACCCAGACGGTCGAGGAGACCGGCAATTCGCAGGAGACCGACAATTCCAATTCGGTGAGCGCCGCCAACAATACGCCGAACCCGCCCGGCCAGAGCACCGGTGGCGCCGCCGGCTCGCAATCGCAGAACGCGCGGACCGAGGAGACGGTCAACTACGAAATCTCCAAGATCGTGCAGACCGAGATCAAGGCCAGCGGCAACGTACGACGCCTGTCGGCAGCGGTGCTGGTGGACGGCACCTATACCGTCGCCGAGGACGGCACCAGGACCTATGCCCCGCGGCCGGCCGAAGAACTCGCGCAGATCGAGGCGCTGGTCAAATCCGCAGTCGGCTTCGACGAGAAGCGTGGCGACCAGATCCAGGTCGTCAACATGAAGTTCGCCGAGCCGGAGCCGATCGAGGATTCGGGCACCATGATGTTCGGCCTCGACAAGACCGACATGATGCGCCTGGCCGAGCTGCTGGTGCTCTCCATCGTCGCCGCCCTGGTCCTGCTGCTGGTGGTCCGCCCGCTCCTCGGCCGCCTGCTGGCGATGCCGTCGATCGCGCCCAGCAACGTGGCGCTCGCCGGCATCGGCCCCGACGGCCAGCTGGCCCTGCCGGCGGGCGCCGCCGCGGCGCTGGCGATCCCCGGCCCCGGCGGCGAGCCCGGCATCCCCGGCCTGCCGACGCCGCAGAGCCCGAGCGAGGCCGCGGCCATCGCCGCCGAGATCGACCAGATGATCGACTTGAACCAGGTCGAGGGCCGCGTGCGCGCCTCCTCGATCCGCAAGATCTCCGACCTCGTGGACCAGCACCCGGAGCAGGCGGTCAACCTGATCCGGCAGTGGATCTACGCGGAACAGTAAGCAACACGCGCGGGAACCGACCAAGCCATGATGCGGAACAAAGACGATTACCGGTCGATGAGCGGCGTGCAGAAGGCCGCGCTGCTGGTCATGTCGGTGGGCGAGGAAACCGCCGCCAAGCTGTTCGCGCAGATGCACGACGACGAGATCCGCGAGATCTCGCAGACCATGGCCAATCTCGGAACCGTCAACGCCACGGTGATCGAGCGCCTGTTCGTCGAGTTCGCCGACGCGATCTCTTCCACCGGCACCATGACCGGCACATTCGAATCGACGGAGCGGCTGCTCTCCAAGGTGCTCGACAAGAACAAGGTCGACCAGATCATGGAGGAGATCCGCGGTCCCGCGGGTCGCACCATGTGGGACAAGCTCGGCAACGTCCACGAGGCGGTGCTGGCGAACTTCCTGAAGAACGAATACCCGCA
>JAEUKU010000025.1 GCA_016794075.1 Rhodospirillaceae bacterium | reverse complement strand
CAGCAGCGGGGCGATCAATTTCGCCTATCGCGTCTCCGACCCGGAGCGCTACGGCATCGTCGAGTTCGACGCGGCGGGCAAGCCCGCGCGGCTGGTGGAGAAGCCTGCGCATCCGAAATCGAACTGGGCGATCATCGGGCTCTATGTCTATGACGGCCGCGCCGCCGATCTGGCCAAGGAACTGCGCCCCTCGGCGCGCGGCGAGCTCGAGATCACCGACCTCAACCAGCGCTATCTCGACCAGGGCCAGCTGCAGATCGAGAAGCTCGGCCCGGGCAATGTCTGGCTCGACACCGGCACCACCGATTCCTGGCTGGAGGCCTGCCACTACGTGCAGACCATCTTCCACCGCCAGGGCCTGATGATCGGCTGCCCGGAAGAGGTCGCCTATCGCAACGGCTATATCGACGCCGCCCAGCTGGATCGCCTGGCGGCCGAGCTCGCCACCTCGACCTACGGTCAGTACCTGCGCGGGCTGCTGCTGTAGAGCCGCGGCCGCGGCGCGGTGGCCAGCCGCCCGCGCTTGCCGGACAGCGACAAATTGGGATTGAAGAACGGGTCGTCCTGGACCATGTGCGCCCAGCGCGTGCGCATGAACTCGCGCTCCCAGTTGAAGCCGGCCAGCCGCTCCGGCCGCACGTCGGAGCCGCGGCTCGCGGAGTGGCGGTGCAACAGCCTGGCGTGCGGCGTGTAGATGACCCGCAGCCCGGCGGCGCGGATCCGCAGGCAGAAATCGATGTCGTTGTAGGCGACGGCCAGGTGCGCCTCATCGAGGCCGCCCAGCCGCGCGAACAGGTCGCGGCGCATGATCTGGCAGGCACCGGTCACCGCACTCAGATCCTGCGTCGCCAGGATGCGGCCGGCATAGCCCGGATCGTCGGCCGCCGCTTCGCCGTACATGTGGCCGGCGACGCCGCTCAGGCCGATGATGACGCCGGCATGCTGCACGCTGCGGTCGGGATAGAGCAGCAGGCACCCGACCAGGCCGACATCCGGGCGTAGCGCCTGGCTCACCAACTCGTCGAGCCAGCCGGGTTCGAGCGCCTCGATGTCGTTGTTGAGCGTCATCAGCAATTCGCCGCGCGCCTGGGCCGCGCCGAGATTGATCAGGCGCGGATAGTTGAACGGTCCCGGGCCGGGCACGATGCGCACATTGCTGCGCCTGCCGAGAGCCTCGAGATAATCCTTCGTCTCCCGCTCGCGGCTGTCGTTGTCGACGATGATGATTTCGAGATTGCGATAGGCGGTCTTTTCGTCGAGGCCCTTCACGCAGGCCTCCAGCAGGTCCTTGCGGTCGCGGGTCGGGATGACGATGGAGACCAGCGGCCGCGCCTCCGGCAGCGGGTGACGCAGCCGCAGGAATCCTGCCGCGTCCGGCGCCTCGACGCGTGCGCCCGCGAGCGACGGGCGGCGCGCGATGAAATCCTCGACCGCCGCCCGGCGCGGCTCGCCGGCAAGGTAGAACACCCGCGCCTTCGGCGTCGCCACCGGATCGCCGCCGACATGCACCAGGATGCCCGGGCAATGCAACGGGTCCTGCCGCGCCCCCGGAATCAGGCGCAGCGCCAGCATGTAGATGGCGGTATCGAAATCCGCGGCTTCGGGCGGCGTCAACCGCGCCAGCGCGCTCTTGCGGAACACCACGGCGCGCCCGAAGACGTTCTGGCACAGGAACAGGTCGTCGCCGAAATCGGGCTTGAACCACGGCGCGAAGCGCCCGCCCTTGGTATCGATCTGGTCCTCGTCGCCGAAGATCAGCTCGACATCCGGATGGGCGCCGATCGCGGCATGCAGCCGGAAGGGCGCGATCTCGGCGAGGCGGTCCGCGGCGCGCAGGAAGATCACGCGCTCGCCCTTCGCCGCCCGCAGGGCCGCCGGGAGAATGTCCCGTATCAGATCTGCGTCGCCAGGCCGGACTACGTCGATGGACGGGAGCTTCTTGCCGAGGTCGCGCCAATAGCCGTCGTCGGCCGGCGTCGCGACCCCGGCCACGACCACGGAGAGCGACAGAGCCGGGGCGGGTCCGCTTTCGGCCGGGCCGTAGCGCTCCCATTGCTCGATCCAATGCCGGTAGTCGCGCTCGATGTTGAGGCCGCGCTGCAGCTGCAGATAGAGCTCCCGGCGGGTCGGCTCGCGCCGGAACAGCGTGCGGATTCGGCCCAAGCCCATGCAGCCCCCCATGCGGCCGGCATCGGCGCAACATCGCCCGCCGCCGCCTCCATCCCTCAATAGCGCGCGGGAGGGATTGCGCCAAGAGCCGGTTCGTCGCGGGATGCGGGCGTTTCCGGCTTGTCCCCGGCGGCGGCCTCGATTAATCAGGTCCCTCGCCAACCGCGCGGATTGCCAGCGTGAAAGTCACCGACCTTGCCCTACCCGACGTGAAGCTGATCCAGCTGGCCGTGCATCGCGACCAGCGCGGCGCTTTCGTCGAGACCTATCGCGAAGCGGATTGGCGGCCGCTGCTGGGCGCGGCGCGTTTCGTCCAGGACAACCAGTCGCGCTCCAGGGAGGCCGGAACCCTGCGCGGGCTGCATTACCAGCTGCCGCCCTTCGCGCAGGCCAAGCTGGTGCAGGTCCTCGCCGGCCGCATCCTCGACGTCGCCGTGGACCTGCGGCGCGGCTCGCCGGATTTCGGCCGCCACGTCGCGGTGGAAATGGCGGCGGAAGACGGCCTGCAGGTCTTCGTGCCCGCCGGCTTCGCCCACGGCTTCCTCACCTTGGAAGCGGATTGCCTGGTCAGCTACAAGGTGACCGCCGGCTACGATCCCGCCTCCGAGCGCGGCATCGCCTGGGACGATCCCGATCTGGGGATCGCCTGGGGCAAGGCGTGGCCCAGGCTCGCTGCGGTCACGCTGTCGCCGCGCGATCGGGCCTGGCCGCGGCTCAAGGACCAGGCGGATCTTTTCTAGCCCAGCAGCAACACGACGCCGAGCAGCGCGATGGCACAGATTCCGGCGGCCAAGGCCGGTTTCAGCCAGGGCTTGCGCGGCGGCAGCTTCTCGCCCCAGTCGTCCTTGCGGTCGCGGCCGTCGGCGACCAACTCGCCCATAACCCGCGCGATCTTGGCCGCGCCGATGTCGCGGCCGAACTTCGCCAGTCCGATGGTCGCCGTCTCCAGGCCGAGATCGGCGCGCGACACCGCAAGCTCTTCCGCCGCCGCCTCGAGCTGCCGGACGATCACGCCCTCCGGCTTCTCGCGGTCCTTCAGCATCAGATATTCGCCGGGGCCGGGCCGCGTCGCGATGCCGTCGAAGGCGTTGTCGAGCACGATCCTGGTGAATTTCGTTTCCAGCTTTTCCCGGGTCTCCGGCGACGTGCGCGATGATCTCTTCTTGCCAGCCAGCAGCGAAGAGGCGACCCGCATCATGTCGACGCGGCCGTCCATCTGGTCCGCCGCGCCCTCGACCATGGCGATGAATTCCACATTGTCGGTGAGGATCGGCGCCAGCGCCATCTGCTCGGCACTGGCCGCGGTGTTCGCGTTGTCGGCGGCGATCAGCAGCCACCAGCGTTCCGGCTCATGCGAGCGTTTGGCGATCATGTAGAACTGGCGCGGCTCCGGCTCGCAGGTCAGCAGCCTGACCGCGGTCAGGCCCATCTCGCGGCCGCCGGAAATCCGCGCCATGCAGCGGCGGAAGGCGGCGCGCTGCTCGGGCACCACGAAATCGATGAAGGCCCGCTCGGCAAGGTCGCGCAGCGCGACGCCGAAATGCTGGGCGCTCATGCCGCGCGCGTCGTGAATTCTGGTCGAATGGTCGATCAGCAGGGAAAGATCCCAGGTGTCGATCATGTTGGCGGCCCCCGACAGCCCCTGTTGGTATCGCTCCAAGAGCTACGCCGAACGGGTTAAGGCTTGGTTAGGAAACGCCCGCTGATAAGCCTAACGTCCTATCAAGCCCGCCTCGCAGCCGATCCAGTGCAGGGCCCTGGGCAGGATCGATTCGTTGTCGAAACCCCGCAGCGCCAGGCCGACTTGGGCGGCGGCGGCACCATAGCGGCCGATCATGGCGGCCGAGCCGATGCAGACGGCCCCCGTCTCCAGGCCCACCGGCCAGGCCGCCAGGGCATCGCGCATTTCCGTGCCGACCAGCAGGCCGGACAGGTAGCTGCGCGGTGCCGCGCCGGAAAGCCGGTTGAACAAGGCCAGCGAGCGCACGCTGAACAGCCGGTTCAGCAATTGCGCGTCCTGCGACGCGGCGACGCCGCGGGCAAAGGCGGCCGCGTCCTCGCCATCGCCCGCCATCAGCTGCGCCAGCGTGCCGGAACGGCTGAGCAGGTCGAACAGCTCGCCGGTCAGGTAGGTGCGGAACGACAGCAGCCTGCCATCCTCGACGCGCGCCCACTTGCTGTGGGTGCCGGGCAGCACGAACAACCGGCTGCGCATATCTCCCGCCAGGATCGCGCCCAGCATCTGGCATTCCTCGCCGCGCATGACTTCCGGCTGCACCGCATCGTCGAGGCTGACGCCCGGAACGATCCAGCAGGCGCTGCCGCCGATCTCGCCCGCCCGGCGCAGGTGCCGGGCGAGGTTGGTGAGGGCCAGGGGTGCCGGCAGATACGGCACCTCGACCCAGCCCATGCGGCTGCCGACCATGCCGGCCATGATGACGGGAATGCCCGGCGCCGCCGCCAGCCAATCGGCGAGGAAGATCGCCAGCGACGGCGCGAAATTGCGATCGGCATGCGCCAGCAGGCCCTTGCCGTCGGCGCGCTGCTGCAGGATCTCGCCGCCCTGCCCCAGCGCCCAGGCGCGCCGGTTGCTGGAGCCCCAATCGACGGCGATGCAGGCAAAGGCGGGCTGGGCCATGGGCGCGGTCGCAGGCGTCAGAGGCTGGCGACGCCGCCATAGGCGAAGCCGGAGGCAATGGGCGCCAGGCGGTTGCGCAAGGGCGCGCCGAACTCCGCCATCTCGATCTCGAAGACGTCGCCCGGCTCGGCGCGGATGCCGTCGGCGAAGCTGAGCGTCGCGGTGCCGAAGAAATGCACGTGCAGATCGCCCGGCCGGCGGAACAGCGCGTATTTGAAATGGTGGTATTCTAGATTGGCGATGGTGTGGGACATGTTGCCCTCGCCGCTCAGGAACGGCTTGCGCCAGACGACGCTGCCGTCGCGCAGGATGCGGCTCTCGCCCGCGAGCGCAGCCGGCAGCGGACCGGTGCGCAGCTCCGGCCCGATCGCGCAGCCGCGCAGCTTGGAATGGGCGAGATAGAGATAGTTCTGCCGTTCGGTCACGTGGTCCGAATACTCGTTGCCCAAGGCGAAGCCGAGACGCCGCGGGCGGCCGTCCGGACCGACCAGGTAGAGCCCGGCGATCTCCGGCTCCTCGCCGCCATCAAGCGCGAAATCCGGCAGCGGCAGGTCGCCGCCCGGTGCCGCGATGATGCTGCCGTCGCCCTTGTAGAACCATTCCGGCTGCACCCCGGCGCCATTGCCCTTCGGCTTGCCGCCTTCCAGGCCCCAGCGGAACATCTTCATGGAATCGGTCAGCGCATCCTCCGCGCCCTCCAGCTTCTTGTGCATCCGGTCGCGCGCATCGGCGCTGCCGAGATGGGTGAGGCCGGTGCCGGTGACGTAGCAATGCGCCGGGTCGGGATGGTCGACCGGTGGCAGCACGCGGCCCTCCGCCAGCAGGCCGGCATAGTCCAGGCGCACGCCCTCGCCCTTGGTGGCGACGATCTGCTCCAGGCTCGCTCCGGCGACGATGGCGTCCGTGGCCAGTCCGATGACGCTGACGGCGCCGGGCACCGAGACCGCCGCCGCGCCTTCGATGCGCGCGACGCCGCGGCCGCCCTCCTCGGTCTTGAATTGAATGATGCGCATGCGCTCACCGCCTCCCCACATCCTCCGGACCCGATGCGTGCGCAGCAGGGCGCGCGCAGGCGACCGGCATTATCACATTCCATCGCAAATCGGCAACGCGGTTTTGTATTATAAAATGTGGCGGTTGGGCCGGCGCGAGCCGGCGACGCTCCGAGCGGATTCCGAGAAGATGGAGGAATCGGGAATGGGGGAGCGGGGCGCCGGAAGCGGCCAGGAGCCGGCGTGGCACCCGCCTGGAGAATCGAGGCGGGCGGGCGCCGCGCCCGCGGGCGGCGGGTGCGACCTTTTTATCATACAAACCGGGGCGGCCCGATTCATTTGTATTATAAAAAGGCAATAAGCTGTGCTAGGCTCCGCCCTCCATGTCATACACGCCAATCCGATGATGAGGAAACTAAAAAAAGCCGCGAAAGCGCGCGGGGAGCGCCTGCACCACAGCCTGGCGCAGGATATCGGGGCCCGAATCCTAAAGGGCGAGTTCGCGCCCGGCGCGCTGCTGCCCAACGAGGCGGAATGGTGCGACGCCTATGGCGTCAGCCGCACCGCCGTGCGCGAGGCGATCAAGATGTTGGCCGCCAAGGGCTTGATCGTGTCGCGCCCCAAGATCGGCTCGCGGGTGCAGCCGCGCGATTCCTGGAACCTGCTGGACCGCGACGTGCTCGCCTGGTACTGGGCGACCTCCGACCAGCATCGATTCCTAGCCAATGTGCAGGAGATGCGCGAGATCCTCGAACCGGAAGCGGCGGCGCTCGCCGCCCTCAATCACACGGCCCCGCAACTGGCCGAGATCGATGCGGCCTATCGCGGCATGGTGGAGGCGCCGACGATCGCCGACTGGAACGTCAGCGACGTGAAGTTCCATCTGGCCATCCTGGGCGCCGCGGGGAACGAATTGCTGGTGCCGCTCGGCTTTCTCATCGAATCGGCGCTGAGCAACATGTTCGCCTTTACCGCGACGCACAATACCGACATGCGCAAGGCCCTGCCGCTGCACGAGGCGATCCTCAATGCGATCCGCCGGCGCAACCCGCAGGCGGCGCGGCGCGCGTCGCGCATCCTGCTCGCCGACACCAATTCCGTGATCGGCCGCTCGCGCAAGCCTGCCGCGCGCCGGGCCGCCGGACGCAAGCGCTAGGCGCTCCGCGCCGGGGGAATGGCCATGGACCTGTCGGGGTTGGCAAGATATCCGAGCCTGCGCGACCGGGTGGTCTTCGTCACCGGCGGCGGTTCCGGCATCGGCGCCGCCATCGTCGAGAGCTTCGTCGACCAGGGCGCCAGGGTGGCGTTCGTCGACATCGCCGAGCAGGCCAGCCGCAAGCTCTGCGACGATCTGCAGGTGCGCTATGGCGGCGCGCCGCTCTTCATGCCCTGCGACATCACCGATATCGCCGCGCTGCGCGAAGCCGTTGCGCGGACCGGGCGAGAGCTCGGCGACATCGCCGTGCTGGTCAACAACGCCGCCAACGACATGCGCCATGACTGGACGGACGTCACCCCGGAATACTGGGACGAGCGCATGGCGGTCAACCTGCGGCCGATGTTCTTCGCCATCCAGGCGGCGGCGCCGCAGATGAAGCGTCGGGGCGGCGGATCGATCGTCAATTTCGGCTCGATCAGCTGGAAGATGGCGGGCGGCGGCATGCCGGCCTATGTCACCGCGAAGGCGGCGGTGCATGGCCTGACCCGCGGCATGGCGCGCGACCTCGGGCCCGACGGCATCCGCGTCAACACCGTGCTGCCCGGCTGGGTGATGACAGAGCGGCAGCTGAAGCTGTGGGTGGACGCGGCGGCGGAACAGGTGATCGACCGCGCGCAATGCCTGCCCGGCCGCGT
>JAEUKU010000023.1 GCA_016794075.1 Rhodospirillaceae bacterium | reverse complement strand
GCGTCGGCCTCCACCGCCACTTCGCGGCGCGTCAGGTCGGATTGCCCCGCTACCAGATTGACCCAGCCGCGCAGGGCCTCGACGCGCAGCTCCCACTTGCGGACTGTCCAGGCCAGCGCGACGCCGCCGGCGCAGGCGAGTGCTGCCAGCAGCGCGGCGACGACATCCGCGCCGAAATCGGCGGCCGGATTGGAGGGCACGGCGTCGATCCAGGCCATGGCGACCAGGCCGACGACACCGAGGACGATCGCTCCGAGGCCGATTTCGGTCCGCATCCGCCTGATTCCCGCGGCATCGGGCGACCCGCCTCGGGCCGCCTCCCGCCAAGTCCTTCCAACCCTAAGGCTAACCGGCCCACAGGGTAAATCCATTGTCCAGAATGCCGCGCCCGCGACGCCGCTCCTGGGCCGGCTTCTTTGCTGTTGCCAGCGATTTGGAAGGGTTGAATGATGCCCCTACCGGCGGGGAACGCCCGCAGCCGGCAGGACGGGACAGGGCCGGCGATGGCGGTTTCTCAGGTCGAGATGAAGGCAGGCAACTGGAGCAGTGCCCTCAATCCGGCGGCGTTCCGGCAGGCCGTCCTGATCGGGGCGGGCTATTTCCTGTGCTTCTGGATCGGGCATTCCTTCGCCACCGCGCACGACGTCTCGGTGATCTGGCCGCCGAGCGGCTTCGCCCTGGCGATGGTCTATCGCTATGGGGCGCGGGCGGTGGCGCCGATCTGGCTTGCCGATGCGCTCGCCAACTTCTTCCTCGCGGGATTTCCCCTCCTCGTCGCCGTGACGATCCCCGCCCGCGCCGTGGCCGAGCCGCTGGTCGCCATTCTCCTGCTCAGGCTGGTGGGCTTCGATCCTGGCCTGCGCCGGCTGCGCGACATCGCGGCGATGGTCCTGGTCGGGGCGCCGATCAGCACGCTGCTGAACGCGCTCGCCACGCTCTATGTCGTCTGCCGGGTCGGCCTCGTGCCCTGGCAGGATTATTGGGACCACGCGCTGATCTACTGGGCCGGCAATGTCGGCGGCGTTCTGACCCTGGCGCCCGGTCTACTCATCCTGCTCGACCGCAGCGCGCCCAAGGGGGACGTGCATCATTGGCTGGAAGCGCTGGCGCTCTGCCTGCTCGGCTTCTTCGTGCTGCAGGTTCCGCTCCTCCTGCCGAGCATGCCGGAGAGCCCCACCGCGATCTATTTCGTGTTTCCCATGGTGGCGTGGATCGCCCTGCGCGTGCCCCGCCCCGTCGCCGTCGCGGTGGCGATCGGCATTTCCGCCGTCACGCTGCTGACCTTGAAGCTTGCCGCCGATCATCCGCTCGGCGCGGACTCGGCGTTCAGCGCGCCGATCGGCATACAGAGCTTCATCGCCTGCCTCAATCTCACCTGCCTGCTGCTGGCCGCGCTCAACCTCGACAAGGCCGAGATCGAGGCGCGCTTGCGCGAGAACGAGCAGTTCCTGCGCCTCGCCATCCTCGGCAGCAATGACGGCATCTGGGACTGGCACCCCAAGGAGCAGAGGCTCTGGCTGTCGCCGCGCTGGAAGGCGCAGCTGGGCTACGGGCCGGAGGAGCTGCCGGACACGCCGGCCACCTGGTCGGCGCTGGTGCATCCGGAGGATCGCGATCGGATCGCGCAGCGCTTCAGCGACTTTCTCGAGGACCGCACCGGCACCTTCGAGCAGGTCCAGCGCTTCCGCCACAAGCTCGGTCACGACGTGCACATCCTGACCCGCGGCATCAAGATGCTCGACGCCGAGGGCAATGTCGGCCGGGTGGTCGGCGTCCACACCGACGTCACCGAGTTGGTGAACGTCCAGGATGAGTTGCGCCATCAGGCGGCCTCGCTCGCCGTCCTCGCCCGCGGCCTGGAGGAGCAGCGGCGCGCCGCGGATGCGGCGAGCGCCGCCAAGTCGCAGTTTCTCGCCACCATGAGCCACGAGATCCGCACGCCGATGAACGGCATCATCGGCATGCTGTCGCTGATGCTCGATTCCGCGCTCGACCGCGACCAGCGGCGCTGGGCCGCCAGCGCCCTCGATTCGGCGGAAACCCTGCTGACCATCATCAACGACATCCTCGACCTCTCGAAGCTCGA
>JAEUKU010000022.1 GCA_016794075.1 Rhodospirillaceae bacterium | reverse complement strand
CGCGGTGACGATGTCGCCGCCCCAGGTATCCTCAATGGTCATGGCGATGCCCAAAGCCACGCAGAGGTCGCGGATCTGCCGCGCCTTGGTCAGGCCGCCGACCTTGGAGATCTTCAAATTGATCACGTCCATGGCGCGGTCTTCATATCCGCGCAGCACGGCGGCCAGCGAATCGATCACCTCGTCCAGCACGAAGGGCCGCTGGGTGCGCTCGCGGATGGTGCGGCATTCCTCGTAGGACATGCAGGGCTGCTCGATATAGACGTCGATGTCCTTGACCGCGTCGACCACCCGCGTCGCCTGGTGCATCAGCCAGCCGGTATTGGCGTCGGCGATCAGCACGTCGCCCGGCTTCAACTCCTTGGAGGTGGCGCGGATGCGCTCGATATCCACGTCCGGATCGCCGCCGACCTTCAGCTGGAACTTGGTATAGCCCTCGGCCCGGTACTGGTGCACGCGCTTGGCCATGTCGGCCGGGCTTTCCTGCGAGATCGCGCGGTAAAGCAGGAAATCCTCGCCATAGCGGCCGCCGAGCAGGGTGACGACCGGCAGGCCGGCGACCTTGCCCAGGATGTCCCAGCAGGCCACATCGATGCCGGACTTCACGTAAGGGTGTCCGCGCAGGGCCTGGTCCATGCGCCGGTTCAGCGCGCCGAGGTCGCGCGGGTCGAGGCCGATCAGCTTCGGCCCGATCTCCTTGAGGCCGGTGCGCACGCCGGCGGCATAGGCCGGCAGATAGGCCGGACCCAGCGGGCAGACCTCGCCGTAGCCGGCGATGCCGGCGTCCGTCTGGACTTCCACCACCGTGGAATCGAACACCGTGACGGCATTGCCGCCGGACCATTTGTAGGTCCCCTCATGCAGCGGCAGGTCGACCTGGTAGGCGCGGATGGACGTGATTTTCATTTGTGATTGTTCGCGGCTTCGGGAAGGATGCGGGGAGAGTGCGGCCAAGGCCGCGCGGCTGTCAATCCGAGCCAAGAGTCCGTCGATGCGCTTTCTCCCGCTGCCGCTGCTGATCCTCCTGGCGATCTGGGCCGCTGCACCCGTCCATGCCGAGGACAATCCCTTCGGCAATTATCTCTTCAACACCTGCATCGAGACCGAGGCCTATTGGATCGGCAAGGATGCGAAGGCGATCGAGGCCAATTGCGCGTGCAAGGCGAAGACCGAGGAGAAGCTGGCTTCGCCCGGCTTCAAGCAGGCGGTGCTGGAGCAGAAGCCCTATGACAAGTTTCCCTTCGGCGATCCCGCGAGCTACCAGGCGCAGATCCTGACCGCCTGCCCGAAGCTGCGGCCGCTGATGATCGACGCCATCTGCAACGATCCCGCCGCCCCCAAAGGCGCCTGCGAGGACATGAAGAAGATGGTGGAAGGCCTGAAATAGGCCGCGGCTACTCGGGGGCGGACTCAGGCCGCGTTGGCGGCGGCGCCCCGGATCGCCTGGTCGAGGGCGATCATGCGCTCGTATTCCTCGACGTGCAGCTTCTCGATCAGCTTGCCGTCGACCACGCAGACACCCTTGCCCTCGGCGCGCGCCGCGTTCCAGGCGGCGACGACCTTGGTCGCGGTCTGCAGTTCCGCCGCGCTCGGCGCGAAGATGCGGTTGGCGGCTTCCAGCTGCTTCGGGTGGATCAGCGTCTTGCCGTCGAATCCCATGTTGCGGCCCTGCTCGCAGGCGGCGGCAAAGCCCGCCTCGTCCTGCAGGTCGAGATGGACGCCATCCAGCGCGTCCAGCCCGTGGGCCCGCGCGGCCAGCACCATCAGCGACAGCGCCGCCAGCATTCCCTCGCGCCCCGGCGTGTGGCGGGCGCGCAGGTCGCGCGCGAGATCCGAGGTGCCGGCGACGATGCAGGCGAGGCGCGGATGCGCGCCGGCGATGCGATCGATCTCCAGGATGCCGCGCGGCGTCTCGGCCATGATCCAGATCGGCAGGCTCTCCGGGGCCCCGGCGGCCTCCAGCGCGCGGATTGCCGCCATCACGTCTTCCGGCGTGCTGACCTTGGGGAACAGGATCGCGTCGGCCTTGAGCCGCGCCGCGGCAACCACGTCGTCATGGCCCCAGGGGGTGTCGAGCGCGTTCACCCGCACGATGACCTCGCGTCGCCCGAAGCTCGCCCGGTCGGGGCCGGCGGCCGTGGCGACCAGGTCGCGCGCCGCCGCCTTCGCTTCCGGCGCCACCGAATCTTCGAGATCCAGGATCAGCCCATCGGCCGCCAGGCTCGCCGCCTTCTCCAGGGCGCGGGGATTGCTGCCGGGCATGTATAGGACGGAGCGGCGGGGGCGGATGACGGCTTGGCGCGACATGAAATCGGACTCCTCTGGGCGAAATCACTTCGCAGGTGCGATATCGCATTAGCTAGTGTGGAGCTTTTCCTCCTGGCAAGCGGAATCGAAAGCCTCTCGACCTTTGTATGGGGGTGTGGGGGAAAACGGATGTAGCCGACCCCGGCAAGAGTTCGTTAAGATTCCCCGGTTAGAGTTCGGCCTGGTCATTCAGGGAGCCGAGTCCGTGGAAATTTCCGGTTTGAGCGGCGCCAGCCAGGCGGCGATCGAAGGTCTCAAGAAGGCCGAGGAAAAGACGCTGCAGGCGGCGCAGAACATCGCCGAAGGGCCGTTGAACCCGGAGGACGTGGTTTCGCTCTCGCTCGCCGCGACCGATTTCAAGGCCAATGTCGCGGTGCTGAAATCCACCGACGAGATGGCCAAGTCGACCCTCGACATCGTCGCCTGACCTCCCTTCCGACCGAGACCTAGCCGGGGCACCCAAGCATGGACATCGCCGCCTTCAGCGCCGCCTCGCAACTGCAGAGCGGCCAGCGCACGCAGCAGGCCGGCATGGCCGGGCTGAAATCGGCGCAGGTCCAGGCGCAATCGATCGTCGCGCTGCTGACCAAGGCGACCGACCAGGCGAAGCAGGTGCAGACCCAGCAGGCGGCCGCGCCGGCCAATGCGCCGGCGCCCGAGCAGGCCTCCTCCGAGCGCCGTCTGGCGCGCGGCTCCATCGTCAATATCCTCGCCTAGCCACAAATTCCGCGTTTTTAGGAGTGCCATCCCGTCGATCCGTGAGTAGGATCGCGGACGTCTGACGTTCACCTGGGGCATTCCGTGATCGCTTCCGACCTGCTGCAAGGCGCGCTCAACGCGCTCGCCGAAGGCCGCCTCGAAGAGGCGCGCGCCGGCTGCGAACAGGTGCTGGGGCTGGAGCCGGACAACCCGGCGGCGCTGCATTGGGCGGCGGTCATCGCCTATCAGCAGGGCGCGGCGCCGGATGCGGTGCTGGGCCAGATCGAGCGGGCTATCGCCCTCAACGATGGCGAGGCGCTCTACCACAATTCGCGCGGCGCCCTGCTCTACGCCCTCGGCCGCGACCTCGAGGCGGCGGAAAGCTTCCATCGCGCCGTCAACCTCAACGACAATGATGGCGCGGTCTGGAACAATCTCGGCAACGCGCTTTTGCGCCTCAACCGGGTCGAGGACGCCGAGAGCTGCTACCGCCAGGCTTTGCGCGCGACGCCGGGCCTGATCAGCGCCATCAACAACCTGGGCGTGGCCTTGAAGCGGCGCGGGCAGCTCGACAAGGCGCTGATCTGCTTCCGCGAGGCGGTGCTGCACCTGCCGGACTTCCTCGACGCCCATTTCAACCTCGGCGAGCTCTACTACCACCTGGACATGATCGCGGAGGCTGAATCGCAGTTTCGCCGCTGCATCGAACTCAACCCGGATTTCCAGCACGCCTACGCCTCGCTGGCGCAATGCCTGCATGACCAAGGCAAGCGCGACGAGGCACTGGCGCTGCTGCGGGAGGCCCAGGCGCGCTTCCCCGACGACGAAGACACCGATTTCATGCTGCGTCTGCAATATTCCAGCGTGGCGCCCGCCTGGCACATTCCCATGGTGAATGACGAGGAGCGCAACAAGGCCTACGACCTGGCCCTGCGTCGCGCGGTCAAGCCGGGCGATCTGGTGCTGGAGATCGGCACCGGCTCGGGCCTGGTGGCGATGATGGCGGCGCGCGCCGGCGCCGCGAAGGTGGTCAGCTGCGAGGTGCTGCCGCTGATGGCCGACATCGCGCGCGAGGTGGTGGCGAAGAACGGCCTGTCCGAGCGCATCACCGTACTCACGCGCAAATCGACCCAGCTGCAGGTGGGCGAGGAGCTTTCCGAGCGGGCCGATGTCTTCGTCTCCGAGCTGATCAATATCGGCATGCTGTCGCCCAACATGCTCCCCGTCTTGCAGCACGCGCGGGAAAACCTGCTGAAGCCCGACGCGAAGATCATTCCGGCGGCGGCCATCGTCCACGCGGCGCTGATCGAGGCGCCGCAGCTTTCGCGCATCAATCCGGTGCGCCAGATCGCCGGCTTCGATTTGAGCCCGCTCGACAAGCTGCGCTCGCCCGGCTATGCGCAGATCGACATGGCGGCCGACCTCATCCGGCAATTGTCGCAGCCGTTCCGCGCCTTCGATTTCGACTTCCGGCAGAACATGCCCGAGCGCGACGCCAAGCTGATCCAGGTCACGGCGACGAGCTCTGGCGTCGTCCACGGCATCGCCTTCTGGTTCGACTTGGTGATGGACGAGGAGATCGTCTATTCCTCGGCCAGCGCGACCCGCACCAACCACTGGAAGCAGGCGGCGGAGTTCTTCGCCCAGCCGGTCGCGGTGCAGCCGGGCGACCGGCTCAACATCATCGCCGCCTATGACAACACCCGCATCCAGTTCAGGCATGCCGGGATATGACCTCGCCCGCGCTCGGCCTGCTGCACACTTCCGGGCTCAACCGCGACCGTTTCGCCGCGCTGCTGGGCGAGATGGCGCCGCCGGGCCTCGCCGCGATCCATAGCGTGCGCGAAGACCTGCTGCGCGAGGCGCTCGACGACGTGCCGGAAGCGCGCCAGGCGGCGGAGATCGGCGGGACGCTGGCCGAGCTGCACGCCAAGGGCGCCGTCCAGGTGCTGTGCACCTGTTCCTCGCTCGGCCGGCTCGCGGAGCTGGCGGGAATCCGGCTCGGCCTGCCGACCCTGCGGGTCGACCGCCCGATGGCCGAGCGCGCGGTGGCGGCCGGCCCGCGCATCCTGCTCGTCGCCTGCCTGTCTTCGACCCTGGTGCCGACCGGCGCATTGCTGCGGGAAGTCGCGGCGGCCCAGGGCCGGCCGGTGGAGATCGAAACCATGTTCCTGCCCACCGCCTGGAACCTGTTCCAGCGCGGCGACGAGGCGGGCTTCGCCCGCGCCATCGCCCAGGCGGTCCTCGATTCGCCGTCTTGCGTCGATGCGGTGGTCCTGGCGCAGGCGTCGATGGCGCCGGCCGCCGAGCTGCTCGCGGATCTTCCGGCGCCGGTCTACAGCTCGCCGCGTCTCGGCCTCGCCGCCGCGCTGGCGCGGCTCGATGGCATGCCGGCGGCTCGGGGTGTCGGGCATCAGAACGGCAAGGAGGCCGCGCGGGTATGAAAGCGAAGATCACCTGGGTCGGCGGCGGCAACTTTCTCGCCGAAAGCGGCACCGGCCATGCGCTGCCGATGCATGCCAGGATCCTCGGCGACGAGGCGAGCATCGCGCCGTCACCGATGGAATACATGCTGATGGGGGTCGGCGGCTGCACCAGCATCGATGTCATCCACATCCTGCGGAAGGGACGGCACGACGTGCGCGACTGCGTGGCCACATTGGAGGCCGAGCGCGCGCCGGAGGACCCCAAGGTCTTCACCCGCATCCATGTGCATTTCGTGGTGACGGGCCGGAACCTGAAGCCTGAAGTGGTGGGCCGGGCCATCGAATTGTCGGCGGAGAAATACTGCTCCGCCTCGATCATGCTGGCCAAGACGGCGGCGATCACCCACGATTTCGAGGTGAAGGAAGCGGAGTGACGCGGCCGGCTATTCCTGCAGCCAGTCGACGTCTTCCGGGTCGGGCGGAACCACCGGCTTGGCGACGAAGGTGTTGGCGCGCTTCTGCGCCGCTTCGATCTGCGCGGGGGTGAGCAGGGCGGCGACCGCTTCGCGACGCTTGATCAAATCGGTGCGCTCGATGCTGTCGCGCAGCTGCGCCGCGGCGATGTTGTACCAGTAATAGGCCTTGGACGGGTCCTGCGGCGTACCCAGGCCCTGCTCGTACATCTGCGCGGTCGGCGCGTAGGCGGCGAAATAGCCCTGGTCGGCGGCGCTCTCGAACATCTTCTGCGACCGCGCGAAGTCGCGCGGCCGGCCCTGGCCGAAGAAATAGACGTTTCCCATCAGCCATTGCGCGACCGGGTGACCGATCCCGGCCAGGCGCTCGAAAACCGGCACGGCGTTGGGAAAATCGCCGCCCAGATAGGCGGCCCAGGCCGCTTCGGTGCCCTTCTCCAGCGGCGCCCAGGAGCGCTGCTCGCCATCGACCATGACGGCAAGCGATTGCGGCCGCGGCATGGCCGCCGCGGTTTCCGTGGGATTTGGCGCGGCCGGGCCCGGTTCCTCGCTATGGGTGTAGATCGGCGCCAGGCACAGCCAGATCGTCAGCAGGGCGGATGAGATGCGCATAGATAAAACTTTATCGAATCTAGGTTAACAATTCGTTCATCCTTGCCGGGGGCGGGGTCTTGCAAAGCCGGGCGGCGCGGCCATATCTCCTGGTCATGGCGCAAGACCTGACCCCGCTTGAGGCGGACAAGCTCAAACAGGACCGGGCCCGGGTGGAACGCGACTTCTGGCACAAGCTGAAGGCGACCGCGCGCAAGATCCCGTTCATCGACGATGTGACGGCGGTCTATTACTGCGCCGTGGACCCGTCGACGCCGCTGCAGGCCAAGGTCATCCTCTATGGCGCGCTGGCCTATTTCGTGGTGCCCTTCGACCTGGTGCCGGACTTCATGGCGCTGATCGGCTTCGCCGACGATGCCGCCGTCCTCTATGCCGCCGTGCGGGCCGTGCTGCCCCACATCAAGCCGGAGCATCGCCAGCGCGCCAAGGAAGCGCTGGACAAGCTGCTGCAGTCTTCCATCTAGGCCTTCGAAGCCGATTCCGCCCGTAGCCGCGCTTCGCGCCGCGCCAGATAGATGGTGCTGGCGACGATCAGTCCCGCCCCGGCCAGGGTCCAGGCATCGGGAACCTCCGCAAAGAAGATGAGTCCCACCGCGCCGGTGAAAATCAGGCGCGAATAGTCGAAGGGCGCCACCGCCGAGGCCTCGCCGGTGCGGAAGGCCATGATCCACCAGTACTGCGACAGCGCGCCGGTGATTCCGATCGCCGCCAGCAGCGCCCAGCTGAGCGGGCTCGGCCACACCCAATTGGGCAGCGCCGGGATGAGGGCGAGGGGCGAGGCGATCACCCCGAAATAGAACATCATGGCCAGCGGCCGTTCATAGGCCGGGATGCGCTTCAGCACCGTGATCAGAATGGCGATGGAGAGCGCGTCGCCCAGCGCGAAAAGCGCATTGGGGTCGAAGGATTCGGTGCCCGGCCGCATCATCACCAGCACGCCGAGGAACCCGACCAGGGTCGCGGCCCAGCGCCGCCAGCGCACCACCTCGTGCAGCACGATGACCGCGAGCACGATGGCGAAAAGCGGCTTGGAAAAGCTGAGCGCGGTATAGGAGGCGAGCGGCAGGCGGGCGATGCCGAAATAGGCGCACATCATCGATATCATGCCGAGGATGCCGCGCCAGGCATGCATGCCGAGATGGCGCGTGCGCAGGCTGCCGATGCCGTGCCAGGCGATCAACGGAAATAGCGCCAGCAGGCCGAAGAAGCAGCGGAAAAAGGTGGTCTCGAAGGTGCCGAGCTCCGGCGCCACGATCTTCACGAAGCTCACCATCACCGAGAAGCCGAGGCAGGAAAGCAGCATCCAGCAGGCGCCCTGCAGGTTGGGCGGCATGCCGTGCCAGCGCGCCAGGGCTGCCTGGCGCGTCATCCCCGGTCCTGGCCCGGCTTGACGGGTTCGACCTGGCGCGCCGGGTCGCCGGCGGCGGCGACCGCCTCGCGCGCGGCGCGCTGGTTCATCATCGCCTCGCGCCGGGCGATGTAGATGCCGGCCAGCACGATGATGGCCGAGCCGAGCAGCGTGAACGCGTCCGGATGTTCGGCAAAGGCGAAAATGCCGATCACCATGGTGAAGATCAGCCGCACATAGTCGAACGGCACCACCACCGAGGCGTCGGCCATGGAGATGGCCCGGGTCCAGCAGACATGGCCGATGGTGCCGGCGAGCCCCATGCCGATGACGAAGGGCCAGTCGCCGGGCGCCGGCCAGGACCAGAAGGGCAGGGCCGTCGCCAGCGACATGGGGGTGAGCAGCAGCACCATGTAGGCGACGATGGCGTTGCTCGGCTCGGTCTTCGACATCTGCTTGACCACGATGATGACGGTCGCGGTCAGGAAGGCGCCCGAGAGCGCCAGCAGCTCGCCGAAACTGATGCCGCTGACATTCGGACGCAGCACGATCAGCACGCCGATGAACCCGACGATGGTCGCCGACCAGCGGCGGCGGCGCACCGTCTCGCCCAGCACCAGGGCGGCCAGGATGGTGGCGAAGAGCGGGGCGGTGAAGCTCAGCGCCGTGGCGTTGGCGAGCGTCAGGTAGCTCAAGGAAGTAAAGCCGCACAGCATCGAGGCGAGGCTGAGGCCCGAGCGCAGGGTGAACATCCGGATGCGCGGCCAGCTGAGCTCGCCCAAGCCCTGCTTCAGCAGCCAGGGCAGCATGAAGAACAGGCCCCAGAAATTGCGCCAGAAGGTGATGACGAAGCCGTGCAGGTCGCCGGACAGGAACTTGACCTGGGCGGAAAGCCCGGCGAAGCACAAGGCGGCGAAAACGGTCAAGCCCGCGGCGATCAGGATATGGTTGGGCTGGCGCGCCGGGGGTTTAATTCGGTCTGGCAACATGATGGGCGGGCAGATTAGAGATAGGGGCCAGATTAGAGACAAAGGCCGGCCCCCGCCACTGCCGCCGGCCGTGTGCCCCCATGCAGCGGGCGCAGGGAGGCAGAGGTGGGGATGCAAGCTGGGGATTGAGCGAAGGACGAACGAAACACGATGACCGAGCCCTTGTGGCGGCCGAGCCCGGCCGCGACCGCCGATTCCAACATGACCAAATTCCGTGCCCAGGTGGCGCGCGACTGGTCCGTCGACCTCGCCGACACCGATGCCCTGTGGCAATGGTCGGTGACGGAGATCGAGCGCTTCTGGGTGAGCCTGTGGCGCTTCGCCGGCGTGATCGGCGACGGCCCGGGCCAGACCATCCTCAAGGACGGGCACCTGATGCCCGGCGCCCAGTTCTTCCCCGAGGCGAAGCTGAACTACACCGAGAACATGCTGCGCCACGCGGCCGACCCGGCCTGGGCCGGGCGCGACGCCATCGTCTTCTGGGGCGAGGACAAGGTAAAGCGGCGGCTTTCCTATGCCGACCTGCACGACCGGGTCAGCCGCCTGGCGCAGCACCTGAAATCGCTCGGCCTGCAGCCGGGTGACCGGGTCGCCGGCTTCGTGCCCAACGCGCCGGAGGCGGTCATCGGCGCCTTCGCCGCCGCCGCTATCGGCTGCATCTGGTCCTCCTGCTCGCCGGATTTCGGGGTCCAAGGGGTGCTCGACCGCTTCGGCCAGATCGAGCCCAAGGTGCTGATCACTGCCGACGGCTATTGGTACGGCGGCAAGCAGCACGACAGCCTCGCCCGCGTGGCGGAATTCTCCGCCCAGCTGCCGAGCCTGAAGCAGATCCTGGTGTTCCCCTATCTGAACGAAAAGCCGGACCTCGCGAAATTGCCGAAAGGCAAGCTGCTGTCCGAGGCGCTGGCGGCGCAGGCGGGCGGGCCGATCGCCTACGCGCGCGTGGAATTCAACCACCCGCTGTTCATCATGTTCTCCAGCGGCACCACCGGCGTGCCGAAATGCATCGTGCACGGCCAGGGCGGGACTTTGCTGCAGCACCTGAAGGAGCATCAGCTGCACGGCGACGTGCGGCCGCAGGACCGGGTGTTCTATTTCACCACCTGCGGCTGGATGATGTGGAACTGGCTGATCTCGGGCTTGGGCTCAGGTGCCACCCTGCTGCTCTATGACGGCTCGCCCTTCGCCGCCGGCGGCAACATCCTGTTCGACTATGCCGAGGCCGAACGCTGCACCTTGTTCGGCACCTCCGCCAAATACATCGACGCCTGCGCCAAGCAGGGACTCGACCCGATCCGCACCAACAACCTGTCGACCGTGCGGGTGCTGACCTCGACCGGCTCGCCGCTGGCGCCAGAGGGTTTCGACTGGGTCTACGCGCACGTGAAGAAGGACGTCTGCCTGTCCTCGATCTCCGGCGGCACCGACATCGTCTCCTGCTTCATGCTCGGCAATCCGACCGGGCCGGTCTGGCGCGGCGAGATCCAGATGCGCGGCCTCGGCATGAAGGTCGAGGTGTGGGACGACACCGGCAAGCCGGTCCAGGGCGAGAAGGGCGAACTGGTCTGCGCCGCGCCCTTCCCGTCGATGCCGGTCGGTTTCTGGAACGACCCTGGCGAC
>JAEUKU010000015.1 GCA_016794075.1 Rhodospirillaceae bacterium | reverse complement strand
CTTCTTGCGCAGCGTGTTGCGGTTGAGGCCGAGCAGCTCAGCCGCCTTGATCTGGTTGCCGCGGGTGGCTTCCAGGCAGATCGACAGCAGCGGCCGCTCGACCTCCTGCAGGATGCGGTCATAGAGGCCGTGCGCCGGCAGCCGGCCCTGATGCGCGGCGAAATAGGCGCGCAGGTGGCGGTCGACCGACTGGCCGAGAGTTTCATCCGCCCGGCCGGCGCCGTCGCGACCGTCGCGATGCGCCGTGCCGGCGGTGAGCGATTCCGAGACCATGCGCGCATCGATGGTCGCCTCGCTGTAAAGCACGGCGATGCGGCGCATCAGGTTTTCCAGCTCGCGCACATTGCCCGGCCAATCGTAGCGCTGCAGCTCCTCGATCGCGCCGTTGGACAGGCTCTTGGCGGCCAGCCCGTCGCGCGCCGCGGCGGCGAGGAAGAAGCGCGCCAGATCGGGAATGTCGCCGCGCCGGTCGCGCAAAGGCGGCAGATGGATCGGCACCACGTTCAGGCGATAGAACAGGTCCTCGCGGAAGCGCCCCTGCGCGATCAGGTGGCGCAGGTCGCGATGGGTGGCGGCGATGATCCGGACATCGGCCTTCTGCGGCGTGCGGCCGCCGACGCTGGTGAACTCGCCGGTCTGCAGCACGCGCAGCAGGCGGGTCTGCGCCTCCATCGGCATGTCGCCGATCTCGTCCAGGAACAGCGTGCCGCCCTGGGCCAGCTCGAATTTGCCGATGCCCCGCGCGATGGCGCCGGTGAAGGCGCCCTTCTCGTGGCCAAACAGCTCGCTCTCGATCAGCTCGCGCGGGATCGCCGCCATGTTGATGGCGACGAAGGGCTTGCCCTTGCGGCGGCCGAAATCGTGCAGCGCCTTGGCCACCAGTTCCTTGCCGGTGCCGGATTCGCCGTTGATCAGCGCGGTCATGTCGGTGTTGACCAGGCGGCCGATGACCCGGAACACCTCCTGCATCGCCGGCGAGCGGCCGACGATGGGCAGCCCCTCGTCGGTCTCCGGCGCGCTCGGCGAGGCGGCGCCGCTCTGGCTCAGCGCCCGGTCGACGGCCGCCACCAGCACATTGAGGTCGAAGGGCTTCGGCAGGTATTCGAAGGCGCCGCGCTCATTGGCGCGGATCGCGGTCAGGATGGTGTTCTGCGCGCTCATCACGATGACCGGCAGGTCGGGCCGCCGCTGCTTGATCCGCGGCACCAGGTCGAGGCCGTTGCCGTCGGGCATCAGCACGTCGGTGACGACGAGGTCGCCCTCGCCCGCATCGACCCATTGCCAGAGCGTGCGGGCGTCGGCCGCGGCGCGCACCGCGTGGCCCCGCTGGGCCAGCGCCTGGCTCACCACCAGGCGGATCGCGCGGTCGTCGTCGGCGACGAGGATGGTGGCGCTCATGGCCGCTCTCCCCCATCGAAATCGTCCCAGATCGGCAGCAGCACGGTGAAGCGGGTCTGGCCCGGGCGGCTTGAAAACTCGATCACTCCGTCGTGGGCCCTTACCAGCTTCGCCACCAGCGGCAGGCCAAGGCCGCGCCCGCCGGGCTTGGAGCTGACGAAGGGATCGAACAGGTTGCCGAGCAGCGCCTCCGGCACGCCCGGGCCGTCATCCGCCACGGTGATGGCGATGCGGCGCGGCTGGCGATGCGCCTTGTTGCGCTCGCCGATGCGGAACCCGGCCTGGTACGCCGTGGTCACGGTGATCTCGCCGGGCCTGTGTGCCGATCGCTCGCTCATCTGCTCGTCCGGGCGCAGGAATGCCTCGGCCGCATTCTTGACCAGATTGAGGAAGACCTGGATCAACAGATCGCGATTGCCCCGCACCGCCGGCAGCGACGGGTCGTAGAGCTCGCGCAGCACGCAATCGCGGCCGAAGGAGACCCGGGCCAGCTTGCAGACGTGATCCAGGACCTCGTGCACGTTGACCGCGCCGAGCGCCGGGACGCGGTCATCGGCGAAGGTTTCGACGCCGTTGACCAGCCCGACGATGCGGTCGGATTCCTCGCGGATCAGCGCCGCCAGCGCCGCCTCGGCGGGCGCCAGCTTGGATTCCAGAAGTTGCGCGGCGCCGCGGATGCCGGCCAGCGGGTTCTTGATCTCGTGTGCCAGCATGCCGGCCATCGCCCGCACCGAGTTGGCGGATTCCGCGGCGGCGCTCTGCCGCGCCATGCGATGTTCCAGCTGGCGGTCGCGGATCGACACCACCACCATGCCCTCGGCATCGTCGAGCGGCGCCACCTCGACCGAGACGTGCTCGAGCTGCAGGCGCGGGCCGCCGATCGACATCTCGGCGTCGCTGACCGCGGCGCCGGCATGGCCGCATTGCGCGATCAGGGTGAAGAGCGGGCAATCGGCGAAGACGATCTCGGACAGCTTGCGCCCGAGCAGGTTCTTGCGGCCGATATGCAGCAGGTTCTCGGCGGCGGCGTTCAAGGCGCGGCACAGGCCGGCCTCGTCGATCACCAGGATCGCCGCCGGCAGCGCCTCGATGATCATCTGCGGCAGGCCGTCAAGGGCCTGGCCGCCGATCTCGGCGACGACGAGCTCAGCCATGTCTTCGCGCGACCGGAGGGGAGTTATCACGCCGGTCATGCCCGCCTCACGCCGCCTCGCGTTCGCCGGCGCCGGGCGCGTCGCGTTCCGGCAGGTCCTGGCCGATGAGCGGCTCGTAGAAGGCGCGCACGGTTTCCATCACCACCTTCGGATCGGCGATCTGGTTGATGCGGGTGCGGAACTCGGCCGATCCCGGCAGGCCCTTGGAATACCAGCCGAGATGCTTGCGCGCGATCTTCACGCCGGTCTGGGTGCCGTAATGGCCGAGCATCGCCTCGTAATGCTCGAGCACGATCGCCATCTGCGCCTCGATGGCCGGGCTTGGCAGCCGCGCGCCGTCGCGCAGATAGGCGATGACCTGGTTGAGGAACCACGGCCGGCCATAGGCGCCGCGGCCGACCATCACGCCGTCGGCGCCGGATTTCTCCAGCGCGGTCTTGGCCCCCTCGACGGTGACGACGTCGCCGTTCACCACGACCGGCAGCTTCACCGCCTCCTTCACCTGGCGGATGAAATCCCAATCGGCGGTGCCGTTGTAGAGCTGGCAGCGGGTGCGGCCGTGCACGGTGATCATGCGAATGCCGCATTCCTCGGCGATCTTCGCCAGGCGCGGCGCGTTCTGGTTGGTCTGGTCCCAGCCCTTTCGCATCTTCAAGGTCACGGGGAGCTTCACCGCCTTCACCGTGGCTTCCAGGATCTTCGCCGCCTTCGCTTCGTCCTTCATCAGGGCGGAGCCGGCATGGCCGTTCACCACCTTCTTCACCGGGCAGCCGAAATTGATGTCGATGAGGGCGGCGCCGCGATCCGCGTTGAGCTTCGCCGCGTCGGCCATCACCTGCGGCTCGCAGCCGGCGAGCTGCACCGCCATCGGCGCCTCCTCCGGCACATTCTCGGCCATCTTTAGCGACTGGCGGCTCATGCGGATCATCGCCTCGCTGGCGATCATCTCGGAGACGACGAGACCGGCCCCGCTGCGCTTCACCAGCTTGCGGAACGGCAGGTCGGTGACGCCGGACATTGGCGCCAGGATCACCGGATCGTCGATCTTCACCGGGCCGATCTGGATGCTCACTTTTTCATCACCGATTTTCACTGCCCAAATTCTGGGCATTTATAGGATGATTTCGCGGTGCAGCAAAGAGGGAAAATCGACTGCGAAATGGCGGGATTCCGCCTATCCCATGAGGATTTCCCGGACGAACTTGACCCCCGGATAGGCCAGAGTCACCAGCAGGTAGCCCGTCAGCAGCCAGCGGGCGGCCCGCCTGCCCCTGAGCCCGGTCCGGTGGTGCAGCACCAGCAGCACCAGCACGACGGCGAATCCGAGGAAGGAGAGCAGCACCTTGTGGCTGAATTCCAGGGCCTGGCCGGCCGCCAGGAATTCGTTGGCGGCGCCCGTCGCCAGGGCCATCAGCAGCAGGATGGCGGCGAGCTTCAGCAGCAGGTTCTGCAGCGCTTCGGTCTGGTCGAGCGGCGGCAACACCTGCGGCGCCCAGCCCTGCACCCGCGCCTTGAAGGCGCGCTCCAGCAGCAGCACGCCGCAAGCCGCCAGCGCCGCCAGGGTCAGCGCGGCATAGGCGCCGATCGCCAGCAGGACATGGCCGGCGAACCAGGCCCCGGGCGGCGCGGCCAGCGGTGGCTCCGTCTCGAACGCGCGGGCGATGCCACCCAGCAGGATGAGCAGGATCATATACGGCCCGACCAGGGCGGCGAGGCGCAACGTGGCCGCGTTCTGGACCGAGGTGGCGGCGAAGACGATCAGGCACGCGGCGGCGGTGACGTGCAGGCTCGCGGACAGGCCGGCGCGCCAACCGCCCTGCAGCTCCGCGAGCGCCGGAATGCTGCCGCCGATCACCGCCGCGGCCAACAGCAACCAGCCCAGCGCAGTACGCTCCAGCCGGCCGCGGACGGCCAGGATGGAGATGGGAAGCAAGGTGGAAATGGCCGCGATCTCGGCAACGGGAATGGTCGACATGGCGCGCATTATCGTTAAACTGCCCGGCCTTGGCAAACCCGCCTCACGTTCTGTACCAGATGACCTCTCCACGCGTTTTTGTCCTCATCGTGGCCGCCGGCAGCGGCCAGCGTTTCGGCGGCGACCTGCCGAAGCAGTATCAGGCCCTGGCCGGCAAGCCGCTGTTGCGCCATTGCCTGGAGACCTTTTCGGTGCATCCAGGCATCACTGGCATCCTGGTGGCGATCAACCCGGACCACCGCGCGCTCTATGACCGGGCGACCGCCGGTCTCGCGCATCTGCTGCCGCCCATCGCCGGCGGCAAGTCGCGGCAGGATTCGGTGTTGAACGGGCTGGAACGTCTGGCGGCGGAGAAGCCGGACCTGGTGCTGATCCACGATGCCGCGCGGCCGCTGATCGATGCGGAGACGATTTCGCGCAGCATCGCCGCGCTGAGCCAGCATCGCGCCGTGCTGGTGGCGGTGCCGGTGGTGGACACGATCAAGCGCGGCAAGAACGGCCGGGTCGGGGACACCGTCGACCGCCGCGACCTGTGGCGGGCGCAGACGCCGCAGGCCTTCCATTTCGCGGATATACTGGCGGCGCATCGCCGCTTCGCCGGGCGCGAGCTGACCGACGACGCGGCGCTGGCCGAGGCGGCCGGAATTCCGGTCATGTTCGTGCTGGGCTCGGAGCGCAATTTCAAGGTGACGACGCAGGAAGACATGGAGCGGGCGGAACGGATCATGAGCGGGCAGATGGAATTCCGCACCGGCAACGGCTTCGACGTGCACAAGCTGATCAAGGGCGATGGCGTCACCATGTGCGGCGTGCGCATCCCGTGCGAATTCGCGCTGGAGGGGCATTCGGACGCCGATGTCGGCTTGCATGCCCTCACCGATGCTGTGCTGGGCGCCATCGGCGCCAAGGACATCGGCGCGCATTTCCCGCCCAGCGACCCGCAATGGCGGGGCGCCGCGTCGTGGAAGTTCCTCGACCACGCCGCCAAGCTGGTGAAGGAACGCGGCGGCCGCATCGCCCATTGCGACGTCACCATCATCTGCGAGAAACCCAAGGTGGGGCCGCATCGCGATGCGATGGTGGCGCGGGTGGCCGAGATCCTCGGCATCAGCGCGGACCGCGTCAGCGTGAAGGCGACCACCACCGAGAAGCTCGGCTTCACCGGCCGCGGCGAGGGCATTGCCGCGCAAGCCACCGCGACCGTGGCGCTGCCGGGATGAATGCGCTCCCCCCGATCATTCTTCCTTCCCCCCTTGCGGGGGAAGGCAGCGGAGCCTTAGCGAGCAAAGCGAGCTTAGGCGCAGCCGGAAGGGGGGTGGCGCGCCTTGCGGGCGCGCATCGCCGGAGGCGATACGAGGCGAAGGTTCCTCCTGAAGATACTTGGCGCTGCATCACCCCCCTTCCCCACCTTCCCCCGCAAGGGGGGAAGGAGCCCAGCGAGAGGTGGAGGGATTGTCGCACATGACCCCCACCGCCCTCCTCGCCCTCTACCGCGCCAGGCACCTCCGCCTCGCCACGGCGGAATCCTGCACGGGCGGGATGATCGCGGCGGCATTGACCGACATCGCCGGGTCGTCGGACGTGGTCGAGCGCGGCTTCGTCACCTATTCGAACGAGGCGAAGACCGAGATGCTGGGCGTGCCGGCGGAGCTCATCGCCAAGTTCGGCGCGGTCAGCGAGCAGGTGGCGCGCGAGATGGCGGCGGGCGCTCTGCGCCACGCGCGCGCCGATGTGACCGTCGCGGTGACGGGCGTTGCCGGCCCGGGCGGCGGCTCGAAGGAGAAGCCCGTCGGGCTGGTCTATCTGGCGATCGCGCGCAAGGGCGGCGAGACACGCTGCGAACGCAAGGTCTTCACCGGCGACCGGGCAGCAATCCGCCGCGCCACGGTCGGGCGCGCCCTGGAAATGCTCGCCGAGGCGGCGCAGTGACCCGCATCCTCGGTGTCGATTTCAGCGGCGCCAGCGATGCGGGACGGAAAATCTGGATCGCCGAAGGTCGGCAGGCCACGCATGGGGCGCTGGAACTCGACTCCTGCATCGCCGCGATCGACCTGCCCGGCGGCGGCAAGGCACCAAGTCAAGCGGTACCCGCCCTCTCCCGTCACATCGCCGGGTTGGGCCCGGCGCGGGTCGGCTGCGACTTCCCCTTCAGCCTGCCGCGCGATTTGGTGAAGGCGCCGAACTGGCGCAGCTTCGCCCTGCGCTATGCCGCGGATTTTGCCGATGCCGACACTTTCCGCGCCCTCATGCGGTCGCAACAGAATAAGGTTGAGCACAAGCGGGCCACCGACCTGATCGCGAAGACGCCGTTCAATTCCTACAATCTGCGCCTCTATCGCCAGACCTGGTGGGGCATCGCCGGCCTGTTGCGGCCCTTGATCGCGCGCCGGCTGGCCAGCGTGCGGCCGCAGCAGAAGATCATCGCCGGCAGGCCGGTGCTGATCGAGGTCTGTGCCGCCTGCACGCTGAAAGCCATCGATCTCTATCCGCCCTACAAGGGCGGCGCGGCCAGGCATCGCCGGGCGCGCCAGCGCATCCTCGACGGACTGATCGAACGCGAGGCGCTGGTGCCGCCCGCGCGCCGGATGCGCGCGCTGCTGCTCGACAACGAAGGCGGCGATGCGCTGGACGCCGTCATCGGCGCCGTCGCCACCGCGCGGGCCGACCTCGAGGCCGCGCCGGATGCGTTCCAGCGCCTGGAAGGCCGCGTCTATTACGAGATCGGCTGATAGAGCTGGTGGGCGCGCGCCTCGAAGGCGGCCACCATGCGCCGCACCGCTTCGTGGAACAGCACGCCGATCAGCTTCTGCAG
>JAEUKU010000440.1 GCA_016794075.1 Rhodospirillaceae bacterium | reverse complement strand
GCGCAAGGATCGCGTCGATGACGCGATGCACGCCACCCGCGCCGCGGTCGAGGAAGGCATCGTCATCGGCGGCGGCGCCGCGCTGCTCTACGGCACCAAGGTGCTGGAGAAGCTGCAGAGCGACAATCCGGACCAGAAGGCCGGTATCGACATCGTCCGCCGCGCGCTGCAGCAGCCGGTCCGTCAGATCGCCGAGAATGCCGGCGTGGACGGCTCGGTCGTCGTCGGCAAGCTGCTGGAAGGCAAGGGCGGCAATCTGGGCTTCGACGCGCAGAACGCCGAGTATGTCGACATGTTCAAGGCCGGCATCATCGACCCGACGAAGGTCGTGCGCTGCGCCCTGCAGGATGCGGCCTCGGTCGCGGCCCTGCTGATCACCACCGAAGCCATGGTCGCCGAGCGGCCGGAGAAGAAGTCGGCCCCGGCCGGCGCTCCGGGCGGCATGGGCGGCATGGGCGACATGGACTTCTAAGCGGCCAACGCCGTTTAGAGACCTGTTCCAAGAGGGCTGCGCCGGGAGGCGCAGCCCTTTTTCTTTGCGGACCGCCCCTGGCCAGGGATCGGCCGCCCGGTTCCTGTGTTTCACCGCCACGGCAACTTCCCTGGAGCATGGAATATGGGCTGGATCCTGATCATCATCATCGGCGGCATCCTCGGCTGGCTGGCCAGCAAGGTCATGCGCACCGACGCGCAGCAGGGCGTCATCCTGAACATCGTGGTCGGCATCGTCGGCGCCGCCTTGGCCGGCTTCTTCCTCTCGCCTTTGCTCGGCATCCCGACCATCAACGCCGCCAATTTCTCGATCGGCGGATTGCTGATCTCGTTCCTGGGCGCGCTGATCCTGCTGGCCATCGTCAACCTGATCCGCCGCGGCCGCATGCGCTGAGGCAGCTTTCCAACGGCGGGACGGGTGCTATTGGCAATTGAATCTTAACCCAGTCTAAGATTAAATTCTCCCCGGGGAAAATCGGCTTCGGGGATCTTCATCATGCCCATCATCGGGGGCGCCGTCCTGCTGCTGCAGATCTCGGTCATCATCCATGCGATGAAGACCGGGCGGCCGTATTACTGGATCTTCATCATCATGGCGTTCCCGGTGATCGGGTGCCTGGTCTATGCCATCGTCGAGCTGCTGCCCGGCAGCCGCTCCGAGCGCGGCCTCAAGAAATTCGGCAGCGACATCGCCAAGGCGATGAACCCCGACCGCGACATGCGGCGCCACGCGGAAGAGCTCGCCATCTGCGGCAGCGTCGAGAACAAGCTGAAGCTGGCGCATGAATGCGTCGAGCGCGGCATGTTCGACGACGCCATCCGGCTCTACGAGAGCGCGCGCGAGGGGCAGTATGTGAACGCGCCCGACTTGCTCTACGGCCTCGCCCGCGCGCGCTTCTTCAACGGCCAACACGCCACGGCGCGCGGCCTGCTGCAGCTGCTGCAGACGGAGGCGCCGAAGCATTACCCACAGGAGGTGGCGCTGATGTCGGCCCGCGCGGCGGCCAAGTCCGGCGACCGCGTCGCCGCGTTGCAGGAGATCGCCGCGCTGCTCAACGATTTCGTCGGGCTGGAAGCGCGCTATCGCTACGCCGAGCTGCTCTATGAGGATGGCCAGGTCGCGCGGGCGCGGTCCGAGCTGGAGCGCGTGGTCGACCATGCGAAAAGGTTCCGCGTCGGCGCCGAGGAGCGCGAATGGGCGAAGCTGGCGCGCCAGGGGCTGGCCATGCTGGGCAACCCCGCCTGAGGGGCGCCCCTGCAGGTTGCCCCTGAAGGTTATCGGGTCACCAAGCCGTGATCCATTCCAGCTGCACGTCGCGTATACTGCGCCCGCTGTGCGGTCCAAACCGGGAGACGGACATGCGTGCTCGCTGCGGTCTTGTCGCACTTCTGCTGCTGCTCGCCGCCACGCCGGCCCTCGCCGCAACCGGCACCGAGATCCGCGCCGCCATTTCCGGCAACACCGTGCAGGGCAACATGGATGCGAGCGGCGCCTATGCGGAGTTCTACGCCGCGGATGGGACGATCAGGGGCAAGGGCTATTCCGGCAGATGGTCGATCGAGGGCGATGTCATGTGCTTCGAATACCAGGGCACGCCGAAGGATTGCTGGAACGTCGAGATCAGCGGCGACCAGCTGCGCTGGCTGAAAGGCGGCGCCAGCCTGGGCACCGGCACCATCCTGCCGGGAAATGCGAACGGGTTCTGAGAATCGCAAAGACCGGCGACACTCTCATGCGTCATGGTCGGGCTTGGCCCGACCATCCACGAGTTTCCCTCGGCCAGATCAAGCACCAACAGGCAGACTCGTGGATGCCAGGGCCAAGCCCTGACATGACGATAGAGAGAAGTCCTTACGGCGCCGTCACCGTGAACCTAGTGATCGCCAGTTCCACATAGGCGTCGTCGCGCATCAGGCGGGCTTCGTAGTCGCCGGGCGGCAGCGCCTCGCCGAAATCCTCCGTGGTGAAAGTAGCCGTGCCGGCGACGGTGGCGTTGGTGTAGAGATAGCCGAGGTAGTTGTAGAGGTCGGGATCGTCGGCATTGTAGATGCCGAGCCAGTCGAACTTGTTGCCCGGCGCGGCGCTCCAGCTCACCTCCACGGGATCGCCGGACTTGACGCTCGCCTGCGCGACCGCGATGCCGGGCTTGGCCGCGGGATCGGTGACCCAGAATGGCACGCTGGCGAGGCGCTTGCCGTTGGCGTCGCTGACCGCCGCCAAATATTCGCCGGGCTGCAGGCGCGCGGTGCCGAAGGGTGCTGCCAGATGGTCGGCCGGGTCGCAGGGCAGCGAGGTGATCGGCGCCGCATCCTCCGCGGCGCCCGGCGGATAAATGCCGAACACGCCGAGCTTCTCCTGCTTCTGCGTCGCGACGCGCAGGATGAAGACCTCGCCCGGCTTCACCAGGCGCGGCTCAACGGTGATCAGGTCTGGCGTCGGCGCCGGCTCGATTTCGAAGGTCGTCAGCAGGGCGCGGTGATCGGCCGGCCAGGGGTCGACGCCGATCTCCACATCCGGCCCGCCGCCCTCGCCGACGACCCTGCTCTCCACCGCCTTGGCGCCGATCGAATAGATGTAGTCGATGCGGTCATGCGTCTCGGTCGGCCGCACGAACGGGTGCGGATAGCCCGGCGTCCAGGTGAGGCCGGGTTTCGCCACCGGATCGGGATGCACCGCGCGGTAGGAATCGACGAAGCCGCTGTCGGCCATCAGCTTGCTCTCCGGCCATTCCACCGGATATTTCACCGCCGGCCGCGCCTTCGTCATCGCCTCGGTCCAGTCGAGATGCGAGGGCGAGTTGAAATCGCCGCCGAGGATCACAGGGATACCGGTGGTGGCGACCTTGGGCAGCGCCGCGGCATAGGGTTCCAGCATATACATGCGGTTGTCGGCCTCGCCTTGCAGCACGTCCTCGACCGTCTTGCCGTCGCGCACCAGTTCAGGGCCATAGGCGTCGGAGGGCAGATGCAGGTTGGAGACCGCCACCATCCCGCCGCGCCGCACTTCGACATAGGAGAAATGCACGTCGTCCTGCGTGCCCATGTAGAGCGGGAAGCGGGAGATCAGGTGCACGCGCTCATCGGCGTAGGCCCAGCCGAGCATGTCGGCGATCCTGCGCGAATTGCCCTCCGGCTCCTGCAGCGCGACGATGTCAGGGTCGGCGGCTTTGATCGCGGTGACGACCTGCTGCAGGCTCAGCTGCACGCCGCTGCGCCAGATGTTGAAGATCATGACCTTGAGCTTGACCGACTCGGCTGCGGCCGGCGCCGCAATGGCGACCGCGCAAGCCAACAGGAATCCAGACAGGATTTGCTTCAGACGCATCTCGCCCCCCGCTGATGGTCGGTTCAGGAACCGCGATCAGGATGGCACGCGCCGGCGCGGCGGCCAAGCAAATATTGAATGACCGTTCAATAACGGCGGGCGCCGCAGCCGCCGCTAGCGCCCGCCGTTGCGTCGCGCCCGCTCCGCCAGCTTCGCGTTGCGGGTGATGACATAGGCCATGTCGACGGTGCCGGTGACGTCGTCGCGCGCCACCATCCGCACCATCTGGCAATCCCGCATTTCCGCCGCGATCACCGGCTCGACGTCGCGGCCGAAGACCCGGTAGTGGTGGTGCTGTTCCGGGTCGGGATGCCCCCAATCCTCGGTGCGCTGAAGCCGATAGGGGTCGGGAAAGGAGAGGAGAAGAAAGCCGCGCGGGCTGAGCACCCGGCGGAGTTCGCGCAGGGCGGCGCGATAATCCGCGACATGCTCCAGGACATGGTTGCAGATGATGACGTCGTAGCTCTCATCCGGCCGGTCGATCTTCTGCAGGTCGAGGCTGTTCGCCTTGCCGTAGATGCTGACCTCGAAGCTCGCGAACCATTCCGGCCGCACGGTCGGGTCGCGGCTGAATTGCAGGCAGCGCCACGCCCCGAACCGCTCCGGGCGCAGCTGCAGCAGGATCTTGCGAAAGATGCGATGCCGCTCCAGCGATTTGCAGCTCCGGCAATGCGGCAACTTGCCGGTGGCGCTCAAGCGACCCTTGGCGCCGCGATTGAACCGCGTGCCGCCGCAAATGCAGCAGCGCGGCTTCGGCACGAAAAACCGGTAGACGCGCCGCGCCCGCCGGGCAAAGAAATTCAACACGCCTGAAACCCCATCCGCGCTGCGACTGCGCGACGATAGACGATTCGCCGTCCGCGCCACAGCCGTAACGAGCACGCGGACGCAACCGATTTGCATTCGCAGTGCCAACGGCCGCGACCAAATGCCGTTTGCCAAACGGGAGAGAAAACGGATATATCACCGCCGTCTCTGGGGAGTAGCCGCCCTCGTCGAAGAGGGGGATGCGTCAACAGACTTGGTCCGGCGTCAACCGTCGGCCATGGCGCATCCGGCAGCAGCTTGGCGAGACCTTTGACTTCCTTGCGTTCCTGCCCGCGGGATCGGGCGACGCGAGAAGTCACTGGTCCATGCCCGGTCCCGCAGATGGTCTCGTTTCATGGAAGCCCTTCTGGTGTCGACCGGCATCGTCGCCCTCGCCGAGATCGGCGACAAGACGCAGCTGCTGGCGATGATCCTGGCCGCGCGCTACCGCAAGCCGGTGCCGATCCTGCTCGGCATCCTCTTCGCCACACTCGGCAACCACGCCCTGGCGGCCTCAGCCGGCGCGCTGGCCGCCGCCTGGCTCGGTCCGGATCTCATGCGCTGGATCCTCGGGCTGATGTTCCTCGCCATGGCCGGGTGGTGCCTGATTCCCGACAAGGCGGAAGACGCGCCGAAGGCGCTGGGCCATGCCGGCGCCTTCTTCGCCACCCTCGTCGCCTTCTTCCTGGTCGAGATCGGCGACAAGACGCAGATCGCCACCGTGGCACTGGCGGCACAGTTTCAGACGCTCCTTCTGGTCACCCTGGGGACGACGCTGGGCATGATGCTGGCCAACACGCCGGCCGTGTTCTGCGGCGACCTGATCGCCCGGAAAGTGCCGATGAACCTGGTGCACGGGCTCGCCGCCGGCCTGTTCATCCTCCTCGGCGTGATGACCCTGGCGCGCTGGGATTTCGGGCTGCTCGGCTAGCGCGCGGGCGCCACGCGCAGGATCCGCCCGTCGTCGTCGTCGGTCAGCATATAGAGCGCGCCATCGGGGCCCTGCGCCACGTCGCGGATGCGTTCGTCGAGAGCCTCGAGCAGCCTCTCCTCGCCGACCACGCGATCGCCATCCAAGGTCAGGCGCACCAGCATCTGGCCTTTCAGCGCGCCGACGAAGACGTTGCCGCGCCAGGCCGGGAACGAATCGCCGGTATAGAATTCCATGCCGGAGGGCGCGATGGACGGATCCCAGTAATGGACCGGCTGCTCCAGGCCCGGCTTCTCGGTGCCTTCGCCGATCTTGAAGCCGGAATATTCGCGGCCATAGGAAATCACCGGCCAGCCATAGTTCCGGCCCGGTCGCGGGATGTTGATCTCGTCGCCGCCGCGCGCGCCGTGCTCGACGGTCCAGAATTCGCCGGTCGCCGGATTGAGCGCCGCGCCCTGCACGTTGCGATGGCCGAGGGAATAGAGTTCGGGCGCATAGCCCTGCCGCCCGACGAAGGGATTGTCGGCGGGAACGCTGCCGTCGCGATTGATGCGCACCAGCTTGCCGACATGCGATGTCATGTCGGAGATGTAGTCGCGCATGTTGCGATCGCCCAGCGTCACGATCAGCGTGCCGTCACCGAGAAAGACCAGGCGGGAGCCGAAATGATGGCCGCTGTCGAGCTTGGGCACCTGGCGGAAGATGACCTGCAGATCCTCCAGCCGGTCGCCGGCGAGCCTGGCGCGCGCCACCGCTGTGCTGCCGCCCGCGCCGCCCGGCTCGGCATAAGAAAGATAGACATAGCCGCTGGCGGCGAAATCCGGATCGACGGCCACGTCGAGCAGCCCGCCCTGCCCGCGCGCATAGACCTCGGGCACGCCGGCCAACGGCGGGGAGACCTGGCCAGCCGCATCGACGACCCGCAGCCGGCCCGGCCGCTCGGTCACCAGCATCCGGCCATCGGGCAGGAAGGCCAAGCCCCAGGGATGTTCCAGCCCCTCCGCCACCGTGGTGACCGCAAGCGGGCCGGCTGCGGAGGGAAATTCCTCAGTCGCCGCGGCAGAGCCGGCGAGGGCCATGAACAGGCCGATGGCGATTGCCGCACTGCGCATGCTTCCGCCTCCTGGAGCCATGATCCAGATAGATTTGGGGGCGGAACCCGCCAGCGCAAGCGCCGCGGGAGACGTCAGGGAAGACTCAGGTGCCGGA
>JAEUKU010000411.1 GCA_016794075.1 Rhodospirillaceae bacterium | reverse complement strand
AAATCGCCGAGCCCGTAGCGGATGGCGAGGTCGGCCTCGTCGCGGTGCAGGTCCACCGTCTGCCGCTCCGAGCGGATGACGAGGTCGATCTCCGGATGGCGGGCGCGGAACTCCGGCAGCCGGCGCACCAGCCAGCCGGCGGCGAAAGACGGCAGCACGGTGACGCTGAGCCGCCCGGCGAGCGCGTCCCCCGCCTCCGGGTCGTGCACCTGCTGCGTCGCGCGGGCCAGGCGGTCGAAGCCCTCGGCAATGCCCGGCAGATAGGCCTGGCCCGCCGGAGTCAGGCGCACGCCGCGCGCCTGGCGGCGGAACAGCGCCAGACCCAGATGCTGCTCCAGCGCTTTAACCTGCTGGCTGATCGCGCCCGGCGTTACGCCGAGTTCGGCCGCCGCCTTGACGAAGCTCGCATGGCGGGCGGCGGCTTCGAAGGCGCGCAAAGCGGGCAAGGGCGGTACTCGGCGCAAATCAGGCTCCAGGCTTAGCCGTTCTAAGTCTTAGCATCATAACTTCTGGTTTGCGTGGCCGCCAGACTTCGGTCACCTAAGCCTAAGTTCTTGTCCAGGAGCCCATCAATGACCGGCCCAGCCCCGCTGACGCTGTACGATTCCGCCATTTCCGGCAACGCCTACAAGGTGCGGCTGCTGCTGTCCCAGCTCGGCCTGCCCTTCCGCCGGATCGAGTTCGACGTCGATGACGGCTCCACCCGCACGGCCGAATTCCTCGCCCGCAACCCCAACGGCAAGGTGCCCTGCATCGCGCTGGCCGACGGCTCGCATCTCTGGGAATCCAACGCCATCCTCTACTACTTCGCCGAGGGCACGCAGTATTGGCCCGGCGACAAGCGCCTGCGCGCCCAGGCGCTGCAATGGATGTTCTTCGAGCAATACAGCCACGAGCCCTATATCGCGGTGGTCCGCCACTGGGTCGCCCATCTGGGCAAGACGCCGGAGAACGAGCCGCAATTGCCGGGCAAGATCGCGCGCGGCTACCAGGCGCTCGACGTGATGGAAAGCCATCTGAAGCACCACGACTTTTTCGCCGGCCCCGCCTATTCCATCGCCGACATGGCGCTCTACGCCTATACCCATGTGGCGCCAGAGGGCGGCTTCGACCTCGGCCGCTATCCCTTCATCCGCGCCTGGCTCGCCCGCGTGGCCGCCCGGCCGGGGCATGTCCGGATCATCGACTGAAGCTCACAGATACCTAAAATGCCGTGTAAAAACATCTGCTTGGACCGCCGCACCATACCTCGGTATTAGCCGGTTGTTAGGATTCCCGCTCTAGCCTGCTTAATCGGCTGTTTACGATGAGCTTTGAGGCGGGACATGGCTTCCATCACGCGCGACTTCCACACTTCGCAGGCCGCGGCGCACGCCGGGCTCCGACGCGGCCTGATGCTCGGCCTGGAGCGGGCGCTGGCGATCCTCCTGGCAGCGGCGCTCGCCATCGCCTTGGCCTTCGGCGTTTTCTCGACGCGGCCGGCTTCGGCGGAATACATCCCGCAGAACCCGATGCTCGACGACATCATCAGGATGCAGGACCTCAAGCTGGTCCGCCGCGATGACCGCCTCGGCATCGGCAATCTCGTCGTCAAGCATCCGCCGCTGAAGAAGGCCGAGCCCGGCGATCCGAACTACGAGAGCTGGGGCACCGCCTTCCTGGTCAGCGAATGCCACATCCTGACCGCGCGCCACGTCATCGATCCGAGCGATCCCGACGTCGAGACCAATGACCTGCCGCTGAAAAGCAAGATTCAGTTCGTCATCGGCCCGATCCGCGACCAGACCAAGGTGCGCAAGGCCAACGACATCAGCAAGCTGGGCGAGATCCTGGATTCCACCAAGGCCATCCCGGTGGCCTGGGGCCAGTACCAGTTTCCCAAGCCGGACGACCCGGCCGGCAAGCGCAAGGCGGAATGGGAGAATTTCTACGAGGACTGGGCGCTGCTGAAGCTCGAGAAGTGCCTGGGCGAAGGGCCGAAGGGCTACATCCCGCTGGCGCTGCAGGGCATCACCACCGAGGAGCTGCTGAAGCGCGGCGAGCCCTTGCCCGCGCGCGGCATCAGCGGCCCGCCGGAATCCGGCATCTCGCATCTGTTCGACGACGACGATTGCGCCGTCTATGGCCAGGTCGAATGGGCGCTGTGGAACAGCACCTGCTTCGCAAGGCCGGGCTCTTCCGGCTCGCCGATCCTGACCTCCGACGGCAATGGCGGCTGGAACGTCATCGCCATCCTGACGCGCGGCACGGTCGGCGGCTCGATCCGCCAGGAATTGCTGGCCGACGAACGGCCCAAGGGCTGGCCCTGGCGCGTGCAGCACATGGAGCTGGGCAATCCGGTTTCCGGCCTGCTGGCGCGCATCAAGCCGATCCTGGAGCAGGACAAGGGTGCCCGCATCAGTGGCGCCCTCACCAACAAGCCCTATGCCGAGAAGGACGATACCTTCGTCGCCGCGCTCGCCGCCCTGCGCGAGGACAAGCCCGACGACATCGACCTTGCCACCCGCTGGCTGCTCGCCCTCTACAAGGCCAAGGGCGCCGAGGCGGCGCTCTCCGAGCTCGACAAGCTGCTGGCGCTGCATCCGGACTCGCGCGAGCTGCGCAGCGTGCGCATCGACATCGTCTACCAGGACAACCTCTACCACACGACGGCATGGAAAGAGGCGGTGAAGGACATCGTCGAGTTCCGCGACCGCTTCCCCGAATTCAACGAGATGCAGGTCATCCAGGCCGAGCTGCTGATGCTGGGTGGCCAATGCCAGAACGCCGCCAACCTGTTCCGCAAGTCGTGGGACCGCCTCGGCGGCAACACCACCGTGCGCATGAGATGGGCCGACGCCATGGCCTGCGCCGGCGAGCATCGCGCCGCGCTCGGCGCTTATGACGAGATGCTGCGCCACGCCACCAAGTATCCGCACGCGCTTTACAGCCGCGCCATGGTGCGCTTCCGCATCGGCCAGCCGGAGCCGGCGCGCTCCGACCTGCGCCGCATCATGAAGGAGGACCCGAAGGCGACCTGGGCGCAGATGATGCGCGCCATCTTCGCCATGAACGAGGGCCACCACCTGGAGGAGGCGGAGAAGGACCTGCGCCAGGCGATCAGGGAGACCGACGACGATCCGATGCCGGCGCTGGCGCTGGGCGCCGGCCTGCTGGCCCAGGGCCGCGATTCCGACGCGATCGAGGTGCTGAAGATCGCGCGCAAATACGACGAGCACGATGCCGCCGCCGCGCTGATGATGGCGGTGGCGCTCACCAAGGCGGGCAAGGCCGATGAGGCCAAGGCCCAGCTCGCCAACGTGCTGCAGCCGCATGACGACCCGCAGCATTGGGTGGTGCAGCTGGTCAAGTATTTCCAGGGCGAGATCTCGGCCGAGGATTTCCTGAAAGCGGCGGAGGCCGGCCCGGAAGACACCAAATGGACCCGGCTCGGCCTGTCGCATGCGTATGTCGGCATGCTGGCCTATGCCCAGGGCAACGTGAAGGACGCCCGGCGCTATTTCGCCACCGCGCCCTATCTCGACCGCACCTGGCCCGAATATTCCGTCATCGACACCTGGCGCCGCGC
>JAEUKU010000432.1 GCA_016794075.1 Rhodospirillaceae bacterium | reverse complement strand
CCGAAGGCCCGGGCCGCCTCGCCGGTGATCCATTTGCTGTCCCCCGATCGGGTCGCTGTCCGGCCGTCGGCGGAGGTGGCGAGTTTCAGGGAGACGAGCGGCAGGCCCTCGCGCACCCGTTTCAGGAAGCCGGCGTTGAGGGCGGCGGCCTCGGCCGCGAGCAGGCCGGACTGCACTTCGATACCCGCGGCGCGGAGCATGGCGTGACCGCCGCCGGAGACGCGCGGGTCGGGATCCTCCAGGGCGCTGACGCAGCGCCTGATGCCGGCGGCGATCAGCGCCGCGGCGCAAGGCGGCGTCTTGCCGTGATGGGCGCAGGGCTCAAGCGTCACATAGGCGGTGCCGCCCTTGGCGCGCGGGCCGGCCATGGCGAGGGCTTCGGTCTCGGCATGCGGACGCCCGCCTGGCTGGGTGCTGCCGCGGCCGACGACATGGCCGGCGCCGTCGACGATCACGCAGCCGACGGCGGGGTTGGGCCAGGTCTGTCCGAGGTGGCGCGCCGCCAGCGACAGGGCGGCGCGCATATGCTCCTGATCGGTCGCCGAAAAGGCCTTGCCGTCAGTCTTCGTCACTGCCGAGTTTGCCGATGAAGGTCTCGAAGTCCTTGGCCTCGCGGAAATTGCGATAGACCGAGGCGAAGCGTACGTAGGCGACCTTGTCGAGACTGGCGAGCGCGTCCATCACCGCCTCGCCGATGGCGTTGGTCGGGATCTCGCTTTCGCCCGAGCTTTCGAGCCGGCGGACGATGCCGTTGACGACGCGCTCCAGCCGGTCCTGGTCGACCGGCCGCTTGCGCAGAGAGATCTGCATGGAGCGCAGCAGCTTCTCGCGGTCGAAGGGCTCGCGCTGGCCGTTGCTCTTCACCACCACCAGCTCGCGCAGCTGCACCCGCTCGAAGGTGGTGAAACGGGCGCCGCAATTGGTGCATTGCCGGCGTCTGCGGATGGCCGAGTTGTCATCGGTCGGCCGCGAGTCCTTGACCTGGGTATCCTCGTTTCCGCAGAACGGACAGCGCATCCACTACTCCCCCAAAACCGCTCGCCGGCCGAAAGCCGGTCAGCCCCCGTAGATCGGGAATCGCTTGCACAACTCGCGCACTTCCGCGCGCACCTGCTTTTCCACCGCGCTGTTATCGGCGCGGTTGGCGGCGAGGCCGTCCAGCACGCGCACGATCAATTCGCCCACCTGCTTGAACTCCTTCGGTCCGAAGCCGCGGCTGGTCGCCGCCGGCGAGCCGAGCCGGATGCCCGAGGTGATCGCCGGCTTCTCCGTGTCGAACGGAATGCCGTTCTTGTTGCAGGTGATGCCGGCCTCTTCCAGGCTGTGCTCGGAATCCTTGCCGGTCAGGCCCTTCGGGCGCAGATCGACCAGCATCAGATGATTGTCGGTGCCGCCGGTGGTGATGGCGAGGCCGCCCTTGACCAGGGTTTCCGCCAAGACCTTGGCATTCTCGACGACAGTTTGCGCGTAGACCTTGAATTCCGGGCGCAGCGCCTCGCCGAACGCGACCGCCTTGGCGGCGATCACATGCATGAGCGGGCCGCCCTGCAGTCCGGGGAACACCGCCGAGTTGATCTTCTTGCCGAGATCCTCGTCGTTGCTGAGGATCATGCCGCCGCGCGGGCCGCGCAGGGTCTTGTGCGTCGTCGTGGTGACGACATGGGCGAAGGGCAACGGGCTCGGATGCGCGCCGCCGGCAACCAGGCCGGCGAAATGCGCCATGTCGACCATCAGATAGGCGCCGACGGAATCCGCGATCTCGCGGAACCGCTTGAAGTCCCAGAAGCGCGGATAGGCGGAGCCGCCGGCCAGGATCAGCTTCGGCTTGTGCTCCTTGGCCAGGTCCGCCACCTGGTCCATGTCGACCTGCATGTCCTGCTGGCGCACGGTATAGGGCACCGGCTTGAACCACTTGCCGGACTGGTTGACCGGCGAGCCGTGGGTCAGGTGGCCGCCCGCCGCCAGGTTGAGGCCGAGGAAGGTGTCGCCCGGCTGGAGCAGCGCGAAGAAGACGGCCTGGTTGGCCTGCGCGCCGGAATGCGGCTGCACGTTGGCGAAGGCGCAATTGAAGAGCTTCTTGGCGCGATCGATGGCGATGGCCTCGGCAATGTCGACGAACTCGCAGCCGCCGTAATAGCGCCGGCCCGGATAGCCCTCGGCGTATTTGTTGGTGAGGACGGAACCCTGCGCCTCCAGCACCGCCTTGGAGACGATGTTCTCCGAGGCGATCAGCTCGATCTGGTCCTGCTGGCGGAACAGCTCCTTGCTGATCGAGCCGAAGACCTCGGGATCGCGCTCGGCGAGAGCGGCGCTGAAAAAGCCGGGCATTGGGGTGTAAGTCAGATTCGTCATGTCGGGAAATCCTCTGGCGCGGTCGGGCGGGCTGAAATCAGCCCAGCTTGGCGACGCGATTTTGGTGACGGCCCCCCTCGAAATCTGTCGTCAAAAACACCCGCAAACAATCCTTTGCGACATCGGCGCCGGTGATGCGGGCGCCCAGGCACAGCACGTTCGCGTCGTTGTGCAGCCGGGTCAGGCGCGCCGTGGTGACGTCGTGGACGACGGCGGCGCGCAGGTGCCGATGTCGGTTCGCGGCCATCGAAATGCCGATCCCGGTGCCGCAGACCAGGACACCGCGCTTGGCCCTGCCAATCCCGATCGCCTCGGCCAGTTTGTTGGCGTAGTCGGGGTAATCGACCGAGGCCGGCCCGTCCGGCCCGAGGTCCAGCGCCTCATAGCCCAGGGCCTGAAGCTCCTGTTTCAACTCGGCTTTCAGGTTGACGCCGGCATGATCGCTGGCGATGGCGATGGTCTCTTTCGGCTCGGGCATGGGGCTTCCGGGTTGCGAAGGCGGCATACAATATAGCCCGCCCCCGCCCCCGCCAACCACAAACTGCGGTAAGAAAAAGGCCCGGGCGTTGCCGCCCGGGCCTTCGTCAGATCAGCTTTCAGCCAAGCTTACTTGCCGGCTTCGGCGTAGGTGCCGTTCTTGAACTCGTACCACACATATGTGGACGAGGTCAGGTCACCCTTGTCGTCCCACGACAGGCTGCCGATCACGGTGTCGACCGGGCCGCTGCGGAGCGCCGCGGCAACCGGTTCCGCGTCGGTCGAGCCGGCCTTGGTCACCGCCGCCGCCCAGGCCTGGACCGCAGCATAGGTGGCGAGCGTGTAGCCTTCCGGCTCGAAGCCGCCAGCGCGCATCTTCTCCACGACCGCCTTCGCCGAAGGCAGGTTGCGGGCTTCCGCCGCGTTGGTGAACATCGTGCCGTCGCCGGCCGGACCGGCCAGGGTCGCGAACTCCTGGGTGTTCAGCGAGTCACCCGACAGCAGCGGGGCGCTCAGGCCCTGCTCGCGGGACTGCTTCACGATCAGCGCCGCTTCCGGATGGTAGCCGCCGAAATAGATCACGTCGACCTTCGCGGCCTTCAGCTTGCTGACGAGCGCAGTGTAGTCCTGCTCGCCGGCCGTGATGGACTCATGCACGACCTCGTTGAGGCCGGCAGCATTCATCGCCGCCTTGGTCAGGTCGGCCAGGCCTTTGCCGTAGGCCGACTTGTCGTCGATGACGGCGACGTTCTTGCCCTTGTAGTGCTCGGCGATCCACGGACCGGCGAACGAGCCCTGCTGGTCGTCGCGGCCGCAGGTGCGGAACACGGTTTTCCAGCCGGCGGCAGCCGGATCTTCCGTGAACTTCGGATTGGTCGAAGCCGGGGTGATCTGCAGGACGCCCTCTTCGTGGTAGACCGCGGAAGCCGGGATCGAAGAGCCGGAGCAGAAGTGACCGGCCACGAACACGACGCCCTTGGCAACCAGGTCGTTGGCAACCGCCACGGCCTGCTTCGGGTCGCACGCATCGTCGCCGACTTCGAGCTTCAGCTGCTGGCCCATGACGCCGCCGGCGGCGTTGATGTCGGCAACCGCCGCTTCGGCGCCGGCCTTCATCTGCGCGCCGAACTCGGCGAGGTCGCCGGTGATCGGGCCGGCCGTCGCGATGGTGATATCGGCCATCGCGGAAGACGCGCCGTATGTCACGGCCAAGGCGGCCGCGGCAATCAGCGGTAGTGAGAATTTACGCATGTGGAACACTCCCTGTGGTGAGTCTTAACCATGCCGCCGGACGGCGGCCATCCTGGATGGATCGGTGCTACGCCTCTCGTTTGACGTGACATCATTGTAACATGCGGCATTGGGCGCACAATAGGTTGCCCGCCGGTCCGGGCCGCGATAACGGATATCTGAACAATCCGGCGCCCGGTCAGCCGAAACTCTCAGGCCCGGCCCTTTTCGCGCCAGCCGAGCAGGCCCGTCCGTTCGTAGAGCCAGGGATATTGCGATACCATCTTGCGGGCCAGCGTCACCCGGTATGCGAGCAGGGAAATCGCGCAGATGATGACCGCGTCGACCAGGTAGGCCGCCAGCGCCTCGCCGAACGGCCCGCCGTCGCTGGAAACCAGGCTGTCTATGAAGAACGGCCCGTCGAACAGGGCGAAGCCCAGGAATTCGTCGGCGATCGCCAGCAGCGCGCCATAGGTGATGTTCTGCCACCACGGCCGCCAGGTCTCGGCGATCGCATTACCCATCAGGACGGCGGCGCCGCCGAACAGCAGGAAGGTCAGCGCCAGGAGGGAAAAGGTCATCCTTGCTCTCCGCTCAACCGTGACCGCCTTCGAGGTAGGCCGCCCGCACTTCCGGATTGGCGAGCAGCTCCTGCCCGGCGCCGCTCATGGTGATGAGGCCGTTTACCATCACGTAGCCGCGATGCGCGAGCTTCAGCGCGTGATACGCGTTCTGCTCCACCAGGAAGACGGTGACGCCCTGCTCCCGGTTGATCTCGCGGATGACCTCGAAGATCTGCTTCACGATCAGCGGCGCGAGGCCGAGCGAAGGCTCGTCCAGCAGCAGCAGCCGCGGCCGGCTCATCAGCGCGCGGCCGATCGCCAGCATCTGCTGCTCGCCGCCCGAGAGCGTGCCGCCGCGCTGCGTCGCGCGCTGCTTCAGGATCGGGAACAGCGTCATCACTTTTTCCAGATCTCTGGCGAAATGCGCCGGGTCGCCGGTGACGGCACCCATCTGGAGATTCTCCATCACCGTCATGCGCGGGAAGATGCGGCGGCCCTCGGGCGATTGCGCGATGCCCTTGCGCATGATCTCGAAGGTCGGCAGGTGGGTGATGTCCTGGCCTTCGAAGCGGATCGAGCCGTTCCTCGCCTGCGGCGTGCCGCAGATGGTCATCAGCAGCGTCGACTTGCCGGCGCCGTTGGCGCCGATCATGGTGACGATCTCGCCCTGGTTCACGGTCAGGTCGATTCCACGCAAGGCCTCGATGTGGCCGTAGAAGGTGTGGACGCCCGAGATTTCCAACATCGCCGTCATGGCATTCAGCTCCGCGCGCCCTTGGCCGGCATGCCGTCGTCATCCGCCTCGCCGAGATAGGCCCGGATGACCGCCGGATCCTCGCGCACCTGCTTCGGCGTGCCGTCGGCGATCTTGCGTCCGTATTCCAGCACCACGATGTGGTCGCTGATGCCCATGACCACGGACATGTCATGCTCGATCAGCAGAACGCCGATCTTCTGCTCGGCGCGGATCGACAGCAGCAGCTGGTTCAACTCGGCGGATTCGCGGGCGTTGAGGCCGGCCGCCGGCTCGTCCAGGCACAGCAGCACCGGATCGGTGCACATGGCGCGCGCGATTTCCAGACGGCGCTGCCCGCCATAGGGCAGGTTGCCGGCGTCCCAGTCCGCGTATTCGGTCAGGCGCACCTTGTCGAGCCAGTATTTGGCCTTCTCCACCGCGTCGCGCTCGGCATGGCGATAGCGCGGCAGGCCGAGCAGCCCGGCGATGGTCCAGGCCGAGGCGTGCATCAGCTTGTTGTGCTGCGCCACCACAAGGTTCTCCAGCACAGACATGCCGGCGAACAGGCGGATGTTCTGGAATGTGCGTGCGACGCCGGCGCGCTGCCCGATCAGGTAGCCGTCCATCTGCTCGAGCAGGTAGTCGCCACGCGCGCCGCTCAGCGCCAGGCGTCCCACCGTCGGCTTGTAGAAGCCGGTCAGGCAGTTGAACACCGTGGTCTTGCCGGCGCCGTTCGGGCCGATCACGCCGGTGATCTGCTGGTCCATGGCGGCGAAGGAGACGTCGTCGACGGCGATCAGGCCGCCGAATCGCATGGTCAGATGCTCGACCGAGAGCAGCGGCTTCGTGGTCACGGCTGCGCTCCCGCCCCGGCTGCGGAATGGGCCTTGGTCTTGTGCAGATAGATGGTCGGGTCGCGATGCGCCAGCAATCCGCCCGGCCGCCAGATCATGATCAGCACCATGCCGATGCCGAAGGCGAGCATGCGGTAGTCCTGCAGGTCGCGGAAGAACTCCGGCAGGCCGATCAGCGCGATCGCGGCAAGCACGATGCCGATCTGGCTGCCCAGGCCGCCGAGCACGACGATTGCCAGGATGATCGCGGATTCGATGAACACGAAGCTCTCCGGGCTGACGAAGCCCTGGCGAGCGGCGAAGAAGGATCCCGCCATGCCGGCGAACATGGCGCCGATGGCGAAGGCGGTCAGCTTGGTGTTGCGCGGATTGATGCCGAGCGCGCGGCACGCCGTCTCATCCTCGCGCAGCGCCTCCCAGGCGCGGCCGATCGGCAGCTTGCGGATGCGCAGCGTGAAGAGGTTGGTCAGCAGGGCGAAGGCGAGGATGACGAAATAGAGGAAGAACACCCGCTGGTTCGGCGAATAGTCGAGCCCGAAGAAGGTATGAAAGCTCTGCACGCCCTCGGGCGGGCTGCGGTCGAATTCCAGCCCGAAGAAGGACGGCCGCGCCACCTTGTTGATGCCGTTCGGGCCGCCGGTGAACCACCACCAGTTGATGATGATGACGCGGATCATTTCGCCGAAGCCCAGGGTGACGATGGCGAGGTAGTCGCCGCGCAGGCGCAGCACCGGAAAGCCGAGGATCACGCCGAAGAGCGCCGCCATCGTGCCGGCGATCGGCAGGGCGAACCAGAAGCTGACGCCGTAATTCACCGACAGCATCGCGTAGCTGTAGGCGCCGACCGCGTAGAAGGCGACGTAGCCGAGATCGAGCAGGCCGGCGAGGCCGACCACGATGTTGAGGCCCCAGCCGAGCATGATGTAGGTGAGGACAAGCGTCGCCACGTCGACCAGGCGACGATCGGCGAAAGGCATGAACGGCAGCGCCACCGCGACCACGATCAGCAGGATCGCGAACTTCGTGTTGATGCGCCGATAGAAATCGGCGAAGTGGATTCGTTCATGGGCGGGCTTGCCGACCGAGGCCGGAGAGCTGCGCCAGGTCACGAGCCCGGCGCGGATGACGAGCGACAGCGGCACCAGCATGATCGCCCAGGTCACCACCGGCGATTCAAACGGCACCAGCCGGGCGATTTCCCACTCGCCGGTCTGCGCCAGGGCCATCAGCAGCGTCAACGCCAACAGAACCGCGCCGGCGATGAGCGGGATCGCCGGTTTGCCGGCCTTCAGCAGCTGGGCCAGGAAATAGACGATGGCGACGCCGATCGCCGCGGCGAAGACGGCGGTATAGCGGGTGTCGTAGGTGATGCCGGTGGGGGCGCTGATGGTCTCGATGCCCACCACCAGGCTGGCAAGCACCAGGGTCAGCACACCGGCGCCGAGCGCGCCCTTGGCGATTTTCGGATAGTCGATCATGTCAGCCGTTGCCGTCGCCATGCGCCTAGACCTTCTCCAGATCCGGCCGCCCCAGCAAGCCGGTGGGGCGGAAGATCAGCACCAGCACCAGGATCGAGAAGGCGGCGACATCCTTGTACTCGACCGAGAAGTAGCCCGACCAGAACACCTCGATGAGGCCGATCAGCAGCCCGCCGAGCATCGCCCCCGGCAGCGAGCCGATGCCGCCTAGCACCGCCGCGGTAAAGGCTTTGATGCCGGCGAGGAAGCCGATGTAGAAATCGATCTGCCCGTAATAGAGCAGCACCATCATGCCGGCGACCGCGGCGAGCGCGGCGCCGATGACGAAGGTGAGCGAGATGGTGCGGTCGACGTTGACGCCGAGCAGCGCCGCCATCTTCTTGTCCTGCTCCGTCGCGCGCTGCGCGCGGCCGAGCGCGGTCCGGGTGATCAGCAGGGTGAAGCCGATCATCAGCGCGAGCGTCACCACGACGATGCCGATCTGCAGGTAGCGGACGGTGACGGCGTAGCCGTCATGCTCGAGAATGGTGATGCCGCCCTCGATCAGGCTCTGCAGCGGTTTGTTGCGGGCGCCCTGCAGCAGCTGCACGTAGTTCTGCAGGATGATGGACATGCCGATGGCGGAGATCAGCGGCGCCAGGCGGGTCGAGCCGCGCAAGGGGCGATAGGCGACCCGTTCGACCGTCCAGCCATAAGCGGCCGTTATCATCACGGTGATGATCAGCACGATCACAATGGCGAGGGGCGCCCAGCTGACGCCGAGCCCGAACAGGACGAGAAACCCGATCAGCGCATTGAAAGCGCCGATCATATAGATGTCGCCATGGGCGAAATTGATCATGCCGATGATGCCATAGACCATCGTGTAGCCGACTGCGATGAGGCCATAGATGGCGCCCAGCGTCAGGCCGTTGATCAATTGCTGAAGAAAGACCTCCAATGCCTCCCCCTACCCCATGCCCCAGTTCAGGCCGGCACGACGGCCCGCCGGGACGGCCACCCCGTTCGGCGCCCGCCGCATACTGGATTGTCGCCCGCTTGTGAAGCGGGAACGACGTAGAGCACTTCCTGCAAGACCACTTTTTTTGTGCGGCGCCGTTGCTCGGCGATCCGCTTTTGCCAGGGCGACCCTAAAGAACGACTCGCCGAACGGCAAGCCCCACGCACAGTCTTCGCCTGCGGTCATACGCGCTCGTCCGCCGCGGTATTGCGCAGGGTGCCGAACAGGCCGGCCGGGCGGAAAATCAGCACCAGGGCCATGATGGCGAAGACCGAGATTTCCCGCCATTCGTCGCCGAACGCCATGCCGCCGAAAATCTCTACCGCCGCAATCAGGATGCCGCCCAGGAAGGCCCCCTCCAGCGACCCGATGCCGCCGAGCAGCGCCGCCGCCAGGGCTTTGAAGCCGATCACATAGCCCATGTAGAAATCGACGATCTGGTACTGCAGGGCGGCGAAAATGCCGGCAACCCCGGTCATGCCGCCGGCGACCAGGAAGGCGAAGCCGACGGTCCGGTTAACGTCGATGCCGAGCAGCGCCGCCATCCCGGGATCCTGCGCCGCCGCGCGGTAGCCGCGACCAAATGTCGTATGCCGGCCGGCCCACCACATCGCCGCCGCCACCAGGGCCGTCACCAGGCCGACGATCAGGTGGCCCTTGCGCAGATAGACGTCGTAGCCGAGGCCCTCGGTCAGCTGCCAGACGGTCCCCTTGGTCGGCGGCATCCAGCGCGTCTTGGCGCCCTGGCTCAGCCGCACGATCTCGCGGAAGATGATGGCGAGGCCGATCGAGGCCACCATCGGCACCGTGGTCGGGCCCCGGCGCATCTTCCCGAAGGCGAAGCGATAGGTTGCCCAGCTCGCCAGGGCGCAGGTGACAATGGTGACGAGAAGCGCCAGCGCCACCATGGGCAATGAGAAGCTCCCGCCCCCGACCGCGACCAGGACGTAGCTCACATAGGTGACGAAGGCGCCGATCATGTAGAGGTCGCCGAAGGCCAGGTTCACGATGCGGGTGACGTTGTGGACGACGGTGAAAGCCACGGCGAGCAGCGCATAGAGGCAGCCGAGCGTCAGCACGTTGAGCGATTGCTGCAGCAGGTAGAGCGCCTGCGCCAGAGGCGTCAGCGGTTCCCGCGCGCCCTCCGCCACGTTCGGCAGGTCGTATTTGTTCATCCAGTGCAGCTTGTAGAGCTGCTGCACGTCGTAGCGCTTCATCCGGCCGTATTTCTGCGTGTCCATGCCGTCGATCTGCCAGGCCCCCCCGGTCTCGCTGCGCGGCAGGAAGTAGCAGACGATCCAGCCCTCGGGATCGGCGCCGGCCGCGGCGTCGCTGCGCCGCCAGCTGACGCGCACGGCGACCGGCAGCTCGGCGGTCGCGGCGCGGACCTCGTGCCGCACATCGGCCGGATTGGCGTCGAATTCCGGCAGCAGCTCGGTGCAGCGCTGGATTGCGCCCGTATAGTCCTCCGCCTGCGCCACCGCGCGGTCGGAAATGAACGCCAGCGACAGCAGCAGGCCCGCGATCAGCGGGCGGCATGCGGCAAAAAGGCGGTTCCGGCGGCGGCGATTCTGCGTTACCATCTAAAGGACATTAGAGAGTAATCCTCGTTGACACAAGACGCCGAAACGCTGATCGCGAAATTGAGCCCCGGCCGGGCGGGCAAGCTGCCCCTGGTCGCCGGGCCGCTCTGCCTCAACTTCACCAACACCGCGAGCGGTCGCGGCGACGTCTCGCACCAGGATCACCTGCGGCACTACAACGACCTGCTCGCCTGGTCGCTGCATGCGGGCGCTTTGCCGGTCGACGAGGCGGCCGAGCTGGCGCGGCTTGCGCGCCGCCGGCCGGAGGCGGCTGAGAAGGTGCTGCGGCGCGCTGTCGCGCTGCGGGAATCGCTGCATGCCATCGGCACCGCCATCGCCGCCCATGCCGCGCCGCCGGCGGAGGCCGTGGCCCAGATCGACCAGGCCATGACCGAGGCGACGCAGGCGGGCCGGATGAGTTGGAACGGAAAAGGCTTCGTCTGGGAACTGGTGACGCGGCCGCTGCGGCTGGAACGGCCGCTCTGGCCCATCCTGCGTTCCGCTGGCGAGGTGCTGCTTTCAGCGCCTCTGGATCGCGTGAAGACCTGTGCCGGCATTCATTGCGGCTGGCTGTTCCTGGACGAGACCCGCAGCGGCACGCGGCGGTGGTGCGAGATGGAGGTCTGCGGCAGCCGGGCAAAAATGCGCCGCTATCGCAGCCGCCAAGGCAAAAAGGCGTAGCGCCAGGACCTTAGCGGGACCTTAGCGGGGTCTCAGCGCCCCTCGCCGGCCTTCTTCGCCAGCATGAATTCGAGCTTCTTGACCACCTGCCTGGTCAGGAATTCCTGGGAATATTGCGGCGCCCCGACGATGGAAACCTCGGTCAAGGTCTTCGGATCGAACGCCGTCACCTTGAGGCTGCCGCCGATCTGGGTGAACTCGATGATGTAGTTATCCGTCCCCGACATAGGGCTATGATGCGCCGCTACTGCCTCGCCGTAGGGGCCCATGCTATACGCCCCGGCGAATCTTGACCACCCGCGACCGGAGACAACTTCCGGCGCGACGCATAGGGAAGCCCGTCATGGACGCCAAGTCGAACAAGAAAGCCGAATTTGTCTGGGAAGATCCGCTGCTGATCGAGGATCTGCTCTCGGAGGAGGAGCGCATGGTGCGTGACACCGCGCGCGACTACGCCCAGGACAAGCTGATGAGCCGGGTGAAGGAAGCCAACCGGCACGAGAAGTTCGACCGCGAGATCATGAACGAGCTGGGCGAATTGGGGCTGCTCGGCTCTACCATTGACGGCTATGGCTGCGCCGGCACCAA